>CAZKTU010000016.1:47810-51811 GCA_964555675.1 uncultured Oscillochloris sp. | reverse complement strand
TCGATCGGCTCATAGACGACACCCTCGCGCTCGACGCGGGCGAGGCGCCCGGCGAAGACCAGACGCTCGAGATGGGCGATGGTCTCGGCGACGGCGAAGCGCTGCTCGTGCGGGGTGAAGCGCTCGAAGGGGAAGACGGCGCAGGCGACCGCAAAGGCGCTGGAGCCCGCGCCCACGGCCGCGAGCATGGTCGCAAGACGCTCGGCGTGGTGATCACGCAGCTCGGCGATCCGCGCGCCCCAGGCGCTGATCACGGCCCTGTGGCCGGGGAGGGCCAGGGCGACGTCGAGCTCAGCCAGCGAGGCGAGCGAGGTCAAATAGCGGCCCAGCGGGTCGGGCTCGCTGTCGGGCCACTGCCCGATGTGGGGCGTGATCCTGGTCAGCACGTGGTCGCCGCTCAGCAGCAGGCGCCCGGCGGGGTCGTAGAAGATCAGCTGCCCGTCGCTGTGGCCCGGCGCGTGGATGGCGCTGAAGGCCCGCCCGCCCATACGGAGCTCCTCGCCGGCCCGCAGGGGCGTCAGCTCGGGGTGGGGGAGAGTGGCGGCGCGCAGCTTCGCCACCTCGTGCTCCATGCTCGCGGCGACGGCGGCGGGCGTGCCATGGGCCAGGAAGTGGGGCACCATCGGGTCGGGCGCCCCGGCGGGCAGGCCCCAGGTAGCGCGGGCCAGCTCGATCTCGCGGGGGGCCAGCAGCACCGGCGCGCCGCAGAGGGACTGCAGCCAGCCGGCCATGCCGAAGTGGTCGGGATGGAAGTGGGTGAGTACGATCTGCCGGATCGCGGCCGGGTTCACCCCGAGCTCGGCGAAAGCGGCGCGCCAGGCGGCCTCGCCGGCCTCGGTGTGCAAGCCGGTGTCGACCACCGTCCAGCCATCAGAGTCGGCGAGCAGGTAGCAGTTGACGCTGCTGAGGGCGAAGGGCAGCGGAAGGGGGACGAGAAAGATGTCGGGGGCGACTTCGAGGCTGGGCATAGTGCGCTCCTGGCGGGCAGTGGCGAGAGTATACCACGGGGCCCGTGGTAAAATGGCTGTCGAACCCTAGAACAGGATGGCCACCGATGACCCTACAGAGTGATGCCGAACCGGGCCGGCGCGGCCCGCCGCGCTGGTTTGCCCCAGCCCTGATCGGCGGCATGATCGCCATCGCCGCCATGGTCGCCTTTGTGCTGACCAGCACCCCGCCCCCCGTCCAGGCGCCCGCGCCCGCCGCCGAGGCCCCGCCCGCCGCGCCCCAGGCTGAGGCCCCCGCCGTCGAAGGCCCCGGGGCGACCCACGGGGGCCTCAACCCCGACGGCCCCGCCGTGGCGCAGATCAGTCTGGCCGAGGCCCGCAGCCGCTTCGACGCGGGCACCGCCGTCTTCATCGACGTGCGGGCCGGCACCGAGTACAGCGCCGGCCACATCCCCGGCGCCCTGACGATCACCTCGCGCGAGCTCGAGACCAGGCTGGCCGATCTGCCCCCTGGCACCGTGATTATCGCCTACGGCGACGCCAGCCGGCCCGAGTCGGGGCAGCGCGGCGCCCAGATCTTCATGGAGCTGGGCTACCCGACCGTGATCGCCCTCGAGGGCGGCTTCCAGGCCTGGCGCGACGCGGGGCACCCCGTCGAGCGCACGAATACGGAGGGCTGAGCGATGCGGGCTGCTGGCCGCCCCGCCTCGCCCGGGCCCGCCGCTGGGGGCGTTGCCGTCGCCGCGGCCTGGATGGGCGGGGCCCTGCTCTCGTTCATGGCCATGGCTGTGGGCGGGCGCGAGCTGGCGGGCGCCATCAGCACCTTCCAGATCCTCTTCTTCCGCAGCCTGATCGGCCTGGCCGTGATCAGCCTGCTGCTCTGGCGCGCAGGCTGGGCCAGGGCGCGCACGCGACGGCCGGGCCTGCATCTGCTGCGCAATCTGGCCCACTTCGGCGGGCAGTTCGGCTGGTTCTACGGCCTGGGCTTCATCCCCCTGGCCGAGGTCTTCGCGATCGAGTTCACCACCCCGATCTGGACGGCCATCCTGGCAGCGCTGCTGCTCGGCGAGCGCTTCACCGCCCCGCGCCTGGCCGCAGTCGGCCTCGGCGTGGCCGGGCTGCTGCTGATCCTGCGCCCCGGCCTCGCGGGCGTCCACCCCGCCGCCCTGGCCGTGCTGGCCAGCGCCGTCTGCTACGCCTTCTCGCACACCCTCACCCGACGCCTGGCCCAGGGCGACTCGCCCCTGGCCATCCTCTTCTACATGACGGTCATCCAGCTGCCCCTGGGGCTACTCCCCTCGCTGGTGGCCTGGCGCTGGCCGAGCGCCGAGCTGTGGCCATGGCTGCTGGTGGTCGGGCTCGCGGCCCTGAGCGCCCACTACTGCATGGCCCGGGCCCTGGCCCTGGCCGACGCGACGGTCGTGGTGCCCCTCGACTTCCTGCGCCTGCCCCTGATCGCCGTGGTCGGCGCGCTCTTCTACGACGAGCCCCTGGCCCCCCTGGTGCTGGCCGGGGCCGGGCTGATGCTGCTGGGCAACTGGATCAACCTGCGGGCCGAGGGCCGCCGGCGCGCCGCGCCGAACGTGGCCGTCGAGGCCCCCGCCACGGAGGGCCGATGATCGACCTGCATATTCACACCACGGCGACGCCCCACCATTCCAGCTGGGCGCCCGAGGCCCTCGCCGCGGCGGCGGCCGAGCGCGGCCTGACGGTCATCGCCGCGGCCGACCATAATACGACGGCGAGCGTCGCGGCCCTGCAGGCCGCCGGACGCCGCCACGGGGTGGCCGTGGTCAGCGGGGTCGAGATCGACAGCGCCTACAACGGCAAGCTGTGGCACACCCTGGTCTATGGCGCCGACCCCGCGGCCCCCGCCCTGCTCGAGCTGTGCGCCGCCGTGTTCGAGCGTAACGCCGCCGACGCACAGCGCCTCATGGCCGAGCTGCCGGGCCAGGGCTTCGGCCTCGCGGGCCTCGACGACCTGGGCCGCCAGCCCAATGTCGCCGACGTGGCCACGGCCCTGGCGCGCCAGAACCGGCTGCCTGGGCGCGTGGCCGGCGAGGGCGACGAGGAGGCCGGCATGCGCTACCTGCTGACCGTGCTGCGCGGCGCCTACAGGCCCCTGGGCGTCGACGAGGTGATCGCGGTGGCCCATCGCCTCGGGGCCGTCGCGGTGCTGGCCCACCCCGGCCGCAGCAAGGGCATCTACGCCGTGCCCGCCGACGACGCTGACCTCGAGGCCCTGGTCGAGGCCGGCCTCGATGGGATCGAGGTCTACTACCCGACCCACAGCCCCGCCCAGGTCGAGCTCTACGCCATCCTGGCCGCCAAATTCGGGCTGCTCGTCTCGGGCGGGAGCGATAGCCACCACCCAGCCCAGGCCCTGGCCCAAGTCGAGCCCGCGCTCGTGCAGCCGCTCCTCGATCGCCTCGGCCTGGCTTGAGCCCGGGCCGCAGCGCAGGAAGCTTTATGTCAATGCCAGAAGCGCTCGCCACAGAGGTGGCCGAGCTGACCGCCCGCTATGGCCCGACCCGCTTCGTCGAGGCCGCCATCCCCGACGGCCTCTTCGACCCCATGCGCATGACCGACCGCTTCGGCGAGGTCTGCATGGTGATCAGGCGCCCCGGCGGGCGGCTGCTGACCGCGCGCAAGACCTTCTACCCGGCCGGGGTCTTCCGCCTGCTGACCGGCGGCGTGGCCCACGGCGAGCCGATCGAGGCCGCCCTGCTACGCGAGGTAGCCGAGGAGACCAGCCTCAGCGTGGCCGTCCGCCGCCTCATGGCCGTGATTGCCTACAGGGCCCCAGAGACGCCGCCCGACCGCCACGCCTTCTACACCTTCGCCTTCCTGCTCGACGAGCTGGGCGGCGAGCTGGTGGTCCAGGACCCCAACGAGCAGGTCGAGGCCTTCGACGCGGTCGAGCCGGCGGCGCTGCCCGCCATCGCGGCGAGCCTGGCCGACCTCGAAGACCGCACCGACCGCAAGATCGGCGGCAACTGGCGCAGCTGGGGCCTGTTCAGGGCTGTGGTCCACACGGTGGTGGCCGAAGAGCTC
>CAZKTU010000016.1:0-47710 GCA_964555675.1 uncultured Oscillochloris sp. | reverse complement strand
AGCTCATCCCTTGATCGAGCCCTGGAGCAAAGCCGCGATAATCTGACGTTGAAACAGCACAAAGAGCAGCAGGGTAGGCAACAGGATCAGCAGCGTGCCGGCGCAGAGCAGCGGAATGTCAGTGGCATACTGGCCTTGAAACGCGCCGAGCGCACCAGCCATCGTCCGCTGACTGGGGTCTTCTACCAGCACCAGCGCGAGCAGAAATTGGTTCCACGTCCAGATCGAGAGCAGAATCGCCAGTGATGCCAGCGGCGCTCGTGCCAGCGGCACATGAATGCGCCAGAACAGCTCCCACGTCGTCGCCCCGTCCACGCGGGCCGCCTCCGAGATCTCACTCGGCATGCTGACAAAGTGCGCCCGCATCCAAAAGACCGCGAAGGGCATGTAGAGGGCGATCAGCGGCAGCACGATCGCGAGCCGCGTGTTGTAGATCCCCAGGGCCCGTTCTACGATATAGATCGGCACGATGATCCCCGGAAATGGGAGCGTCAGGCCGAGCACGAAAAGGGCGAGCAGCACCTGGGCGCCCGGAATGCGCAGATGGCCGATCGCGAAGCCCGCCATCGTCGCGATCAGGAGCGCCACCGGCACGACGGCAACGACAATAAATCCGCTCGACATGAGCAACGCGGGCATTTCCGCAACCCTGAAGGCGGTGATGAAGTTGCCCCACTGCGGCTCGGCAGGCCATTCGAGCGCATTGGGCACCGTCCCCGATGGGTGCAGCGCGGTGGTGAAGATGCTGATGAAGGGGAGGATGGTGAAGGCCATCAGCACGATAAGGAACACCCGGCCGGCCCACAGTTCGCCGCGACCGATTGCCATCACGTGTCCTCCCTAGCCAACCGCTGGATCGGCAAGATCACGACGATGACCAGCAGCATAAGCAGCACGGCTAGTGCCGATGCCAGCCCGATCTGGCGCTGCGAGAACGCCAGCACATAGATCTGGATCCCGGGAACGGCCGTCGCGTTACCGGGCCCGCCGCCCGTCGCGACATAGACGATGTCGAAGGCGGCGAGCGCAGCGATGACTGTGACCGTCAAACACACGCCAATCTCGTTCCTCAGCAGCGGGATAGTAATCGCACCGAACTCGCGCAGCCACCCGGCGCCGTCGATGCGCGCGGCCTCGTAGAGCGCCGCGTCGATCTTCGTCATACCGGTCAGCAGCAGGACGGTGCAGAATCCCAGCAGCACCCAGACCCCGATCATGCCGACGGCGGGAAGCGCCGTGTCGAAGTCGCCCAGCCAGGCGCGGGTGATCGCGCCGAGGCCGGCGGCCGTGAGGATCGCGTTGACCAGGCCACTCAGCGAGAGCAGCCAGCCCCAGATGATCCCGGCGGCGACCAGCGGGATGACCTGGGGCAGAAAGAGTACCGTCCGGGCCACTGCCCCCAGCCGCCCGGTCGCCACCCGATGGATCACATTGGCGACGATCAGACCCAGCGCCACCGGGATGGCGCTGAACCATATCACCAGCCAGAACGCGTTGACGATCGTCCCGAGCAGATCGGGAACTTCCAGAACCGTCTGGTAGTTCTTGAGCCCAACCCAGCTCATCGGGCCGACGCCGTTCCAGCGGACGAACGAGTAGCCAATCGTCAAGAGCAGCGGCACGAGCACGAAGAGCGCGTAGATGAGCAGGGCCGGTAGGACGAACAGCCAGCCGACAACGTGCTCCCGACGAACACGGGTCCGGCGGGAGCTTCGTTGCGCAACCACGAGGGTCGGGGGCGAATTCTCTGGTGTCATCACAGCTATCACCATCGCTCTGGCGCCCAAGGAGGGTAGCTGGGGCCGTCTGTCGGCTTCAGGGCCGCGCCCGAGCCGGCCCCAACGATTCCCAGCTACCCTCAATGCGCCTACATAGCTCTGCCTACTGCGCTAGCTCGCGCTCGTACTGGGCCTGCACAGCCTGCAAGAGCCCCGCTGCGTCCTGCTTCGCGCCAACCATCTTCTGGAGCTCGGGCGTCCAGCCCTGGGCAAAGATCGAGCTCGTGGCATTGGCGATGAAGTCCATCGAGGTGCCCGCCTTCCCGATCACGGCGCCGGCGGCGAGCGTGTCATTGGTGACCGAGCCGGCGGCCACGCTCGGTAGCGTGGCGTCGGGGGGGCCGCCCGGGTTCGAGCCACCTACGGTCACGTTGATCTCACGCGCGCCTGGGTTGGTCGCCACCCAGTTGAGGAAGAACGCTGCGCAGTCGGCGTTCTTGGCGTTGGCCGCGATGCCATAGGTCAGCGGGGCGGACATGGCGACCGGGCTCCCGCTGGCATCGGCCGGGGGCATCAGGAAGAACCCGACGTTGCCGGGCATGCCGGCGTCGTAGCCGGCGTTCTGCCAGTCGCCGTTGAAGGTGAAGACCCCCTCGCCCTTAGTGAAGCGGGCGGCGGCGTCAGTGTACTCGATCGAGTTGACATCGGTCGGGAAGTAGCCGCTGCTGATCCACTGCTCCAGGCGCTGGGCGGCCTCAAGGTTCGAGGGCAGGTCGACGGTCGCGCCCTGCTTCTGGAAGATCCAGTCGTTGATCGGCCCGACCGGGCCGAGCGAGGCCATCAGCCCCTGCAGCGGGAAGGCGAGCCCCATGCCGCTCTTGGCGCTGCCCCACTGCATGATCGGCAGGAGGTCCGCAGCCTTGGCTTTGGCGAGCAACTCCTCGAACTCGGCGAGGGTCTTGGGCGGCTCGGTCATGCCGATCTGCGCGGCGAGCTGCTTGTTGTAGAAGATGCCGGTGAGGCTGTAGTTGAGGCCCATCGCGTAGAGCGATCCGCTGCCGCGGGTTCCGTCCTCGGCGACGCGGGCCTGGTTGAGCTGGGGCACGGGCCAGGTGTCCCAGCCGAACGCCGCCGCGTACTCGTCGAGGTTCTTGAGCTGCCCGTCCCGGGCGAAGGTGACCAGGGTCGGCAGGCGGATGAGATCAGGCGGGTTGTCGCCGGAGAGCAGGCGCGGGGTGGCGTTGATCAAGTTCGTGAACTGGTCCTGCTTGATGTCCCAGGTCACGTTGGGGTACTGCTTGGCGAACTCTTCCGAGAGCTTGAAGGGCAGATCGAAGCCGGTCTCGAAGTAGGCATTCAGGGTCACCGGGTCGCTGCCGCAGTTGGGGGGCGTCGCCGAGCCGGTCGCCGGGGCGGCGGTCGCAGCGGGGGCGGCGGTCGCGGCGGGGGCGGCGGTAGGCTCGGGCGCGGTGGTGGGCTGGGCGGCGGGCGCTGTCGCTTCGCCGGTGGTCGCAGAGGGCGCCTGCCCGCCACAGGCGGCGAGCACGAGCACGATGAGCATGGCAAACGCTGCCAGAGGAGCCTGCCTGTTTCGCATGAGTTCATTCTCCTGATTAACGGATTCCATCCACGAGGAGCGCCGGCTGGTCGAGTGGCGATGCGCGATAGGCATAACCTCCTTGCTGCTCAGCGGTCTAGCTAGCGACGCCAGAGCTCGTACGAGCGGCGATGGCGCCCGCATCAAGCTAGCTGCAAAGTTTTTTCTTGCGCGTGAAAGGTGTTACATGCGAGCAAATAGTGCGTGAAGGCAGCACCGCGGGCTGCCAGCGTGTAGCGTCCAGGCAGCGCTGCCCGCGACCGTCAGGCGGTCGTGCGCTGTTTGAGCGTCAACGGCATCTCAAGCTGCTGCACGACAAGCTCCTGATCGGCGAGCTGTCGGAGCAAGAGCTCTACGGCGAGCTGCCCGGCCTTCTTCAGCGGTTGGCCGACGGTGGTCAGCCCGATAAACTCGGCGATCTCGATATTGTCGAACCCAATCACCGCCAGGTCGTCCGGAACACGTAGACCGCGCTCGCGTGCGGCGCTAATCACACCAATCGCCTGGGTATCGCTCGCCGCATAGATCGCCGTCGGCGGATTGGGCAGATCGAGCAGCCGGTAGGACTGCTCGCGGGCCTGCTCGAGACCGAAGGAGGCCAGACTGACATAGGCGTTGGGCAGCGGCACGCCGGCGAGCGCGAGAGCCTGGCGAAAGCCATCGAGATTTGAGGTGCCGAAGTCAGGGGCAATATCGGCCTGGACGCCGGTGCCGACAAAGCCGACGCGCCGATGACCGCGCGCGAGCAAAAAGTCGGCAGCCATACGTCCCGCCGCCTCATCATCGGTCACAATACGATCAAAACGATGGCTGAAGGGCTGCGCCAGGGTTCCTATCTGTACAACCGACATCTGGTGGGTCAATAGACGGGCGGTCATCGTCTCATCGAATGGTAGTCCGATGATGATCAGCCCATCAACCTGGTGCGTGAGGGCCAGGCTGGTCAGGTAGCCATCGCGCTGCGCCGGGGTTGTGACATCATAGACGACCAGCTCATAGGGCAGACCGGCGAGCGCCGTGCTGACACCACGGAGACGATCCACGAAGGAGTCGGCGGTGAAGTGGGGCGTGAGTACGCCGATACGCCCGATCTGCTTGCGGGCACGGGTGCGGGCCTCGAATTTCGGGACAAAACCGAGTTCGTCGATCGCTGTGAGCACCTGAGTGCGCGTCTCTTCAGCGACGCGGTCTGGGGCGTTGAGGACGCGTGAGACTGTAGCGATGCTCACGCCTGCGCGTTTGGCGACGTCATAGATAGTCGCGGCTGCCACAAGCAATCCTTATGCAAGAACTCGCCGAGCGACCCTGCATCGTGTTACGCACTCATGTAAGCTCTTTCATTGTAACGACTCAGGGAAATCTGTCAAGAGGAAACGGCCTTCGCCGGCTGCGCTCGTCGGGAGAAACGTGAGCAGCAGGAACGTGAGCTCAGCAGAGCGGCTAGGGGCGAGGAGGGCGCAGGCGCGACCATGGGCTCACGCAGGCGACGAGCGATGCAAGGATAACGACGAGGCCAGGGACGCCCGCGCGGGCTCGAAGCGGAGGAAATTCGCCTTGACAGGGCATGGCCCCTCTGCTAGAATATGGGTAATTATCGACGCGGCGTGGAGCAGTGGCAGCTCGTCGGGCTCATAACCCGAAGGTCGCAGGTTCGAATCCTGCCGCCGCTACCAATCTTCGAGGCCCTGGGCTAAAGCCCAGGGCCTCGTTGTATCCACAGCATTATTGTACCGCGCGATCGTTTCGCGGTATAACTTCACCCGCAATCCTCGCGCCAGATGAGCCGCTAATGCGGCTCGTTATCGAGCTCGCTCAGCAGCTCCTCGGCATGCATGCGGATCTCCAGACTGCGGGTCTCGATCTCCTTGCGGAACTCGCGACGCAGCTTGGCGGCCGCCCAGCGCCGGCGCTGCTCGGGCGAGAAGATCGGGATCTGGGGCACCTGGCGGGGCCGGCCCTCCTCGTCGACCGCGACCATGGTGAAGTAGCAGGTGAGCACGTGGCGCTGGCTGCGCTCGGTGATATGCTCGGCGACCACGCGGATGCCGATCTCCATCGAGCTGTTGCCGGTGTAGTTGACCGAGGCGATGAAGGTTACCAGCTCGCCCACGTGGATGCGCTCGTGAAAGACCACCTGGTCGACCGAGACGGTGACGACGTAGGAGCTGGAGTAGCGCGAGGCGCACGAGAAGGCGACCTGGTCGAGCAGCTTGAGGATGTGCCCGCCATGGACGTTCCCCGAAAAGTTGGCGGTGTCGGGGGTCATCAGCACGGTCATCTGGAGGGTACGAAACTGACCAGGGTCGGTCGAGGCTGCCATGGGAAGCTCCTTCGCTCTGCCCGCGCGTCAGGGAGACCGGGTCGATCCGGGAATATGCTCAGTGTAATTCTGCCAGATACGGCAAATGGTGTATACTGCTCCAGACCCCCACGGAACCCGCTGTAGGAGCACCCATGGCCGCCAGCAGCGCGCACCCTCCGGGTACGCCTCAGACATTAGGCGCGCCGCTCTCAGCGCTGATCGCCTGCGCCCCCGAGGACGCCCCCGCGGTAGAGGCCCTGGCCCAGCGCCTGCGCGCCGACGGGATCAACCCCATCCTCTCGGCCCAGGCCGCCGCCCCGCGCGCCCTGCGCACGGCCCTGAGCACAGCCGCGGCCGTCGTGATCTGCCTCTCGCGCCGGGCGCTGCCCAACGATCAGCTCGCCCCCAGCCTGGCCAAGCTGCTCGAGATTATGGCCCTGGCCCCCGCCCCCGACCGCGCCACCCTGGTCCTCAAGCTGACGAGCTGCGAGACCCCGGCGGCCCTGCGCGGCGCGCCAGCCTTCGAGCTGTTCAGCGCCAGCGCCTACGAGCGGCTGCTGACGGCCCTGCGCGAGCACGCGGCGGCCATCGCCCCCGAGCCCGAGCCCGCACCCCCGCCGCCCCCGCCCCCGCCGCCCGGCACGCCGGCCCTGGCCCTGCGCGGCGGCTTCGGGCTGCCCCAGCTCGACCGGCAGGGCCTGGCGCGCCGCCTCGGGCGGGGCGTGGCCCGCGCGCTCTTCATGGCCGACGAGCGTCACGCCCTGGTCGTCTCGGGCGGCGGGCCGACCCTGACCAGTCTGGCCGGCGGGCAGCCCCTCTGGGCGATCGACTGCCCGACCCGCTGCGCGGCCCTCAGCCCGAGCGGGCGCCTGCTCGCCCTGGCCGCGGGGCCCCAGATCTTCCTCTGGGACCTGGCCGACGGCAGCCTGCGCGGCGTCTGCGCCGGCCACAGCGATACGGTGAGCGGCCTGGCCTTCGCGCCCGACGAGCGCACTCTGGCCTCGGCGAGCTACGACCGCAGCGTGCGCATCTGGCGCACGGGCGACGACGGGCGCCCGCCGGCCCTCCTCGCCGCCCTCCCCGAGCATAGCGACCAGGCCACCAGCGTGGCCTTCAGCCCCGACGGCACGCTGCTGGCCGCGGGCGGCGCCGACCGCACGGTGCAGGTCTGGCGCACCCTCGACCGGGCCCGCATCCAGACCCTCACCGGCCACGGGGGCGCGGTCGAGGCCCTCGCCTTCAGCCCCGACGGCGCGACCCTGGCGGCGGGCTCGCGCGGGCGCCAGGCCCGCCTCTGGGACACCCGGAGCTGGCGGGTCAGCGCCACTCTGGAGGGTCACGGGGGCGCGGTCGAGAGCCTGGCCTTCAGCCCCGACGGCGCCATGCTCGCCACGGGCGCCGCCGACCATGGCGTGCGCCTCTGGCGACGCGCCGACGGGGCCCTCGTCCGCACCATGAGCGGCCACGCCGGGCCAGTCGTTAGCCTGGCCTTCAGCCCCGACGGCGCGCTGCTCGCCAGCCTGGCCGAGGACGAGCGCCTGCTGGCCTGGCAGACCGCCGACGGCGCCCAGGCCGCCGCCCTGCGCCCCCTCAGCGGGCGGGTGAGCAGCCTCGCCCTCAGCGCAGGCGGCGATATGCTGGCCGTCGGCGGCAGCAGCGGCTCGCTCACCGTCTACGACCTGGAGGAGGGCGGCGCGCGCCTGCGCCAGAGCGAGCACCGCGGGGCCGTGATCAGCCTCGCCTTCGCGGGCCCGCGCCACCTGATCAGCGCCTCGGCCGACCGCTCGCTGCGCCTCTGGTCCACCGACGGGGGCGGCTCGACGATCATGCTCCAGACCCAGGGTGCGCTCCAGGCGGCCAGCCTCGCCCCCGGCGGGGGGCTGCTCGCGAGCAGCGACGGCGAGAGCACGGTGCAGCTCTGGCGCCTGGCGGGGCCGACCCAGGCGCCCGGCGGGGCGTTCTGGCGCGTGCTGCGCGGGCTGCGCGGGCGCCCGCGCCTGGTCGCCTTCGGCCCTCGGGCCGAGGCCGTGGCGGTCAGCGCGGACGACGGCGCGGTGCGACTCTGGCGGCTGGCCGGCCTCGAGGGCGAGAGCGCCGACCCCGACCTGAGCCTGGCCTTCAGCGGCGGTAGGGCTCTCAGCCTGGCCTTCAGCCTCGACGGGGCCTTGCTGGCGGCCGGAGGCGAGCAGGGCGTCATCCAGGTCTGGCGGACCGCCAACGGCGTCGAGGTGGGCCGCCTGCCTGGTTCGAGCCGCGCCGCCACCAGCCTGGCCTTCGCGCCCGACGGTCGCGCCCTCGCCTCGGGCGACGCCGGCGGCGCGATCCTGATCTGGCGCATGGGCGCCGCCGAGAGTCGGCGCCGCCCGCCCACGACCCTCCTCGCCCACGCCGGGGCCGTCGACCACCTCGCCTATAGCTCAGGCGGGCGCCTGATCAGCGGCTCGTCCGACGGCACGGTGCGGGTCTGGCGCAGCTAAATGCCTGCAAGCCATGCTTGCAGCCCAGAAACCGACGGGAAAGGGGTTAGGCCCACCCGGCTAGTCTATGGCGCGCAGGGCGGCCAGGACCCGCTCGGGGGTGAAGGGCAGGTCGCTGACCCAGGCGCCCGTGGCGGCGTGAATGGCGGCGGCGACGGCGGGGGCGAAGGGCACCAGGGGCAGCTCGGCCACGCCACGGGCGCCGTACGGGCCCTCGGGGTCGGCCAGCTCGAGGATCACCGGGATGATCGTCGGCGGCGTGTCCAGGATGGTCGGCAGCAGGTAGGTGCTGAAGCCAGGCGTCAGGACCTTGCCCGCCCGCATCTGGAACTGCTCCATCAGCGTGTAGCCCAGGGCCTGGGCCAGCCCGCCCTCGATCTGCCCCTCCACCTGCTGCCGGTTGACCGCCCGCCCCACGTCGTGGGCGCTGATGATGCGCAGCACGCGCACCAGCCCGGTCGTTACGTCAACCTCCACCTCGACGACCTGGGCGGCGTAGCCATAGGCGTAGTTGGGCCGCCCGGCCGTCGTCAGGGGGTCGAGGGGCGTGGTGGTCGGCGCACGATACTGGACCGTGGCGCGAGCGGGGCGCTCCTCGTCCTGCCAGTGAGCCAGTGCCGCGGCGGCGGCGTCCTTCACGGCGCGGCCGGCCATGAGGGTCAGGCGCGAGGCCGAGGCCGAGCCGGCGTTGGGCGCCTCGGCGCTGTCTGTGGCGATGATCTGCACCGTGTCGAGGGCCACGCCCAGGGTCTCGGCGGCGATCTGCCGCAGGATCAGGTGTACGCCCTGCCCCACGTCGGCGGCGCCCACGCGCAGGTCGGCCCGCTCGATCGCGTGGTCGCCGAATAGCTCGACAGTTGCCGTGGCCTGTTCGGGGAAGCCGAACGAGTAGCCCAGGTTCTTGAGCCCGCAGGCAATCCCTACTCCGCGCTTGAGCGTGGGCTGCTGCGGCGCGGGCAGCGCGGGCAAGCTCGCGTGCTCGGCCAGGGCGGCCTCGAGGCACTCGCGCACGCTCACCCCGGGGGGCAGGGGCTGCTGGGTCGGCTCGAGGCTGCCCTCGCGGTAGAGGTTGATGCGCCGCAGCTCGACCGGGTCGCGGCCGAGGGCCTGGGCCAGGCGGGTGAGCATAATCTCGCTGGCCAGCTGGGCCTGGGGCGCGCCGAAGCCACGAAAGGCCCCCGAGGGCACGTTATTGGTGTAGACGGCGTAGGCGTCGACGCTGATATTCGGCACCTCGTAGCAGCCGCTGGCGAAGAGGGCGATGCACTTGATCACCTCCTGGCTGGTGGAAGCGTAGGCCCCGCCGTCGGCCGTGGCCGTGGCCGTCACGGCGACGATGCGCCCGTCGCGCATGGCGCCCCAGCGGCAGCGCAGGATCACCGGGTGGCGCTTATGGTGGCTCACCAGAGACTCTTCGCGGTCCCAGACCAGGGCCACGGGCCGGCCGAGGCGCCAGGCGGCCAGGGCGAGCAAATGCTGCACCGAGAGATCCTCGCGCCCCCCGAAGGCCCCGCCGATCGCGGCATAGCGCACGACCACCTGCTCCTCGGGCAGGCCGAGGACCTCGGCGATCTGGCGCCGGTCCTCGTGGAGCCACTGGCCGGCGGTCTCGACCACGACCCGGCCCTGCTCGTCCAGGTAGGCGATTCCGGCCTCGGGCTGGAGGAAGGCATGATCTTGCCACGGCGTGCTGAACTCGCCCTCGAGCACCAGGTCGGCGGCGGCCATGGCCGCCTCGGCGTCGCCCTTGCGGATCGGGCAGTGGTAGACCAAATTGGTGCCGAAGGCCTGGTGTACCAGGGGCGCCTCGGGCGCGAGGGCGGCCAGGGGGTCGGTGAGGGCGGGCAGATCCTCGTAGTCGACCGCGACCAGACGCGCGCCGGCTTCGGCGGCCTCGCGGGTCTCGGCGACCACCAGGGCCACGCGATCGCCGACGAAGCGCACCACCTCGCCGCAGAGCACGGGCTGATCGGGCGTGATCAGCCCGTAGGCATTGTGGGGCACATCGGCGGCGGTGAGCACGGCGAGCACGCCGGGGTGGGCCAGGGCGGCGGCGGCGTCGATGCCCCTGATGCGGGCATGGGGGCGCCCGGCCAAGACCAGCTTGAGCTGGAGCATGTCGGGGCGAACGAGATCGCCAGGGTAGCGGGCCGCGCCGGTCACCTTAGCGAGCGCGTCGGGCCGAGGGATGGGGGCGCCGATCAGGGTGCTCATAGGCTATAGTATTCCATAACAATCTTGACGACATCAACGGGGGGGTTATGCCAGAGCGGCAAGAGCGAGGTCGGGCGCAGGCGGGGTGTGTTTTTGGCTTGATCACCTTGCTGGTCGGCGTGGGCATGGGGATCGCCCTGACGCTCAGTGTGCTCGGCCTGAGCTTCGACGTGCTGCTGCAGGGCGCCCGGGGCAATGCGACCGCGGTGGTGGCGGTGCTTCCCACTAGCGCGCGCCCCGAGCCGATGCAGGGGCAGGCCGCGCCGGGGCGTCGCCTGGTCTGGAGCGCCCCGCTGGCCCTCGACAGCGACACCAGCGACCCCGACATGCTGGTGATCAGCCGCAACTTCGACCGCGAGCCGGACAACGATACGCTCACCTATCTCAGCCCCGACCGGGCGAGCGTGCGCTGGGAGAGCCAGCCCCTGGGCGATAACGGCAACTCGTGGGTGGTGACCTACGGCGACACGATGGTGCTGGTGGCCGACGAGGCCCGCCTGATCGCGCTGCGGCGCGACAACGGCGTCCTGGCCTGGGAGGCCCCCCTCACCGACGCGATCGCCGCCACGATCTGCCGCGACTGCCTGCAGGTCTTCGGCGATGTGGCCGTGGCCCTGCCCCAGGACGGGGTGGTCCAGGCCTTCCGCCTCAGCACGGGCGCGCCCCTCTGGAACCTGCGCCTGCGCGAGCCCACCCGCCAGCTGGTGCGGGTGGGCGAGCTCGTGGGCGTGCCCGACGAGCTGCCCGACGACATCAGCTACGGCGCCCTCTATCTGTACGACCCGCGCGACGGCAGCCCCCAGGGCGAGATCATGCCCAGTTGCGACGAGCAAGGCGGCTACGAGCGTCGGGTGAGCTATTACATGGATGTCGGCTACGACCCTGGGGGCCGCACCCTGATCTGGCTGGTCCCCAGCTCGCCGGTCTGCCTGCTCAGCTACGACGTGGCGACGGGGGCGATCAGCCGCACCATGCTCGAGGAGTTCACCAGCAGCGACCTCGAGCCGCGCAGCAGCCTCTGGGCCGGCGACACCCTGTACCTGAGCGACACCGAGCGGATCTACGCCGTCGGGCCGCAAGAGCGCCGCCTGCTGCTGAGCGCCGAGGACTACGACCTGTGGCCGCTCGCGGCCAACGAGCGCGTCCTGCTGGTCGAGGCCCAGCGCACCCGCGGGTCGACCCGCTCTGAGCTGTGGGTGGTGGACGCGGCCAGCGGCGAGCGCCTCTGGGAGCGGGTGCTGCTGGGTGATGACCCCCTCCTGGAGCGCGAGGACGACACGGGCAACTTCACGGCCACCCTGCTCGGCGACAGCGTGGCCCTGGTCGAGCAGAACAGCGAAGGCGAACAGATCGTCTACGAACTGCTCGGCCTGAGCGACGGGGCGAGCCGGGTGCGGACCGTGCTGGCCGTGGCAGACCCGGATACCTACATCCGCGGCGTCACCTGGGGGCGTAAGCACGTCTTCCTCTCCATCAACGAGCTGTACGGCGTCGAGCTGACCAGCGGGCGCACCGCCTACAGCTGGCCTTGACGGGCCGACCCGCTCGCCATGGCGGCAGCCCGCCAGGCCAGCCGGATTGCCCTGTGTCCGCCCAGCCATCTCAGGCCTCGCCAGACGTGCGCTCGGCGGCGGCCTGCACCGCCGCGATGATCTTGCTATAGCCGGTGCAGCGACAGATGTTGCCGCCCAAGGCGGCCTGGATCTGCCCCAGGTCGGGGCGCGGGTGCTCGGCCAGGAGCTTCGCCCCCGCCATGAGCATGCCGGGGATGCAGTAGCCGCACTGCACGGCGCCCTCGGCAATGAAGCTCGCCTGGAGCGGGTGCAGGGCCCCGTCGGGCGGGTCGCCGGCCGCCCCTACGGCGGCAAGGCCCTCGATCGTGGTGACGGTGCGGCCGTGGGCCTGGGCGGCGGGCACGAGGCAGCTCATCACGGCCTGGCCGTCGAGCCAGACTGTGCAGGCCCCGCACTCGCCCTCGGCGCAGCCCTCCTTGGCCCCGGTCAGTCCCGCGTCCTCGCGCAGCGCGTCGAGCAGGGTCTTGCGCGGCGAGAGGGCCGCGGAGGCCCCGTTGACCGTCGCGGCGACACTGGCGACGGCTGACGGCGGGCCGCCGGAGACCGATCCCCCGCCGTCGGCGCCCGTGACGCCCTCGGCGACCGCCAGCAGCACGGGCCGCGCGGGCCAGTCTGCCGCCTCGGCGCGATCGGCCAGGCGGCCCAGGGCGCGGGCGACGAGGGCGAAGACGGCCTCGCGCCTGTAGGCGGCCGAGCCGCGCACATCGTCGATGGGGGCGCAGGCCTCGCGGGCGAGGGCGGCGGCCTCGGCGATCGTCGCGGGCGAGAGCGGCCGGCCGACCAGGGCGGCCTGGGCGGCCGAGGCGCGCAAGATGGTCGGCGCCACGCAGCCGAGGGCGATGCGCGCCTCGCGGACGGGCGCGTCGGCCCCCTCGCCGTCGAAGCTGAGCACGACGGCCACATTCACCACCGCGATCGCCTGGGCCCGGCGCAGGCCGAGCTTGAGGAAGATCCCGCGCCGCTGCGGGCCGGGGGTCGGAACACGGATCTCGCGCAAGATCTCGCCCGGCTGCAGGGCCGTGCGGCGCACCCCCAGGTAGAACTGCTCGATGGGCACGGCCCGTTCGCCGCCGGCGCGGGCCAAGGCCAGCTCGGCGTCGAGGGCGACGAGGGCGGTGATCGTATCGTTGGCGGGCGAGGCGGTGACCAGGTTGCCGGCCACGGTGGCGCGGGCGCGGATCTGGGGCGCGCCCACCTCGAGGCTGGCCTGGGCCAGGGGCAGGGCCCCGGCCACACAGGCGGGCGAGGCGATCACAGCGTTGTGGGTGGCGAGGGCCCCGAGGCGGATCAGGCCAGCCTCTTCGCGCACGTAGCGCAGCTCGGCGACCCGCGAGAGATCGATCAGGGTCTCGGTCGGGCGAAGGCCGCGGCCAAGCTCGACGAGGAGGTCGGTGCCGCCGGCCACGAGGCGGGCCGCCGGGTGACTGTGGACGAGGTCCAGGGCGTCGGCGAGGCTCTCAGGCTGATAGTAGCTGCTCCACATAGACGCGCTTTCTGGCAATGAACTTGCAATGGATGGCGGCGAGCGGCGCGTCGGCGCGCCACACAAAGGAGGCCGACATGGACCCCAATCCCTTCGTTAACCCGCCCCTACCCTTCATCCTCTTCGGCCTGGCGGCGGTGCTGCTCCTGGCGGCCGTGGTGTACGCTGTCGGCGCATGGGGCGCCGGGAAGATGCGCGAGGGTCGGCAGCGCGACTCGACCGAGATCCCCTACCCCGAGCAGCCTCGCAGCGACGACGACCGCGAGACGGTGGCCAGGGCCCGCAGCGAGAAGGTCAACTCGGACCGGATCACCACCGACGAGCAGCTCGACGACCTGGCCGTCGGGGCGGACCGCAAGATCGTACCCCAGACGCCGACCCGCGGCGAGCGGCCCGTGGACGCCGCCGAGCGAACCAGAGACGCGCACCAGGTCGGCTCGCAGGCCGCGGCCGAGCCGAGCCCGGCCGCCGAAGAGGACAGCGGCACCCGCAGCCCCCTGTAGCTCCCCGCGCCGGCGCGGGGCGTGCCCTCGCCCCTCATGCGCTGAGCCTGGCCAGAGTATGGGCGAGCACGGCGACCCCCCGGTAGATATGGTCGGGGTCGGCGTACTCGTCGGGCCTGTGGCTGACCCCGCCGCGACAGGGGATGAAGATCATGGCCGTCGGACAGAGGCGGGCCATGAACAGGCTATCGTGATAGGCGCGGCTGACCATGATCTGGCGGGGCAGGCCGAGCTGGTCGCAGGCGGTGATGACGGCCTCGATCACGGCCGGGTCGCAGGTGGCGGGCGGGTCCGCATTGAGCTGCTCGAGGCGATACTCGACGCGGCGGCGGGCGCAGATGCTTTCGACCGAGGCGGCGATCGCGGCCAAGGCGATGTCGCGCGGCTCGGCGGCGACGTCGCGCACATCGATCATCAGGGTGGCGCTGCTGGGGATGGCGTTGACCGCGCCCGGCTCGATCTCGAAGATGCCGGTGGTGGCGACCGTGTTCGGGCTGCCGGTGGTCAGGGCCGCGTTCTCGACGGCCAGGGCCACCTCGGCCCCGGCCAAGAGGGCGTCGCGGCGCTCGAGCATGAGTACGGCGCCGGCGTGGCCGCCCTGGCCGACCAGGCTTAGGCGCAGGGTGGCGGGCGCGGCAATGGCGCGGACCACGCCGATCGGCAGACCCTCGGTCTCGAGGAGGGGGCCCTGCTCGATATGCAGCTCGACGAAGGCCGCATAGTGGCCCGGCGCCAGTTGCACCTGTTCGAGCGGCGCCTGGAAACCGGCGGCGGCCCGCAGGGTCTCGAGGTCGCGGCCCTGAGGGTCGCGCAGTGCGCGCAGCTGATCGGGGGTGAGGGCGCCGGCGAGGGCCCGGCTGCCGAGGCAGCCGATCCCGAAGCGGGTCGGCTCCTCGGCGGTGAAGAGCAGCAGCTCGAGCGAGCGGCGGGGCTGATGGCCGGCGCGGCGCAGGGCCCGGATCGCCTCGAGGGCGCCCACCACGCCGACGGTGCCGTCGAAGGTGCCTGCGTGGGGGATAGCGTCGACGTGCGAGCCGCTGGCCACGGCGGGGAGGCCGGGCTCGGCGCCGTCCCAGCGCGCGAACAGATTGCCCAGACCGTCTTCGCGCAGGGTCAGCCCGGCCTCGCGGCAGCGCTCGCGCAGGTAGGCCCGGGCGCGCAGGTCGGCCTCGCCATAGACGACACGGGTGACGCCGGGTGGGGGCAAGTCGCTACAGGCGGCGATGGCCTCGAGGTCGGCGGCGATCGCCGTTGTGTCGATGATCAGTTCCATAGGCGTAAGGCGTGAGGCGTGGGGCGTGGGGCGCGGGGCCCGCTGCGCCACGGCTCAGCACTAGACCAGGGGGTCGCGGTTGACGTCTTTGTAGTAGATGTAGCGGGCCGGGGTCTTGCCGGTGGCGACGAACCACTGGGGGCAGTAGGCGGCCATCCAGATCACGTCGCCGACCTGCACCGGGTGGTAGTCGCCGGCGAGCCGGTAGATGCCCTGCCCCTGGATCATCAGCAAGCCGTGCTCCATGACGTGGGTCTCGACAATCGGCAGAGTGGCGCCGGGCTGGAAGGTGAAGATGTTGACGGCCATGTCGAAGGCGGGCGCATCGGGCAGCAGCGACTTGAGCATGGCCGCCTCGTCGCCCATGAAGGGCGCGCCGGCGATCTCCTGCTCGTGGCCCAGCACAGGGGCGGGCGGCGGCGTCCCGGCGAGGGGCACGTAGCGGCGCTGGAAGACCAGCAGGTCGGCGCCCTCGGGGCCGGCGGCAACGCTGTAGGGCCGGGCGGCGGGGATGAAGGCATAGCCGCCGGGGCCGAGGCGCTCGTCGCGCGCATCGCCCACCTGGCCGCCCTCGCCGACGCTGACCATGATCGCGCCGGCGCGCACGAAGACCAGCAGCTCGTCGTCGGGGGCGACCCGCGTCGCGGCGGCGCCGGGGGGCAGGTCGACCAGGATCTGGGCGAAGCGGGCGCCCAGGGCCGGGCTGATCACGACCGCACAGGCGGCGCCGGGCCAGCCGGGGAGAGGGGCCCGCACCAGGCCAGGGGGCGTAATTAGGGCGTAGCGCGGGGCCACCACGCTGCGGGAGTGGCCGAAGAGATCGGTCATGGGACGCTCCTGAGTGTCGGTGGAACGACGGCTAGTGTACCACATCGGCGCGGAGGACGCAGGGATGCGACGTGGCTACACGGGCCGCCACTCGGCGACCCCCGGGGCCTGCCGGAGCCCGCGGGGGCGGGCCTCGCAGCCCTAGCCCGCCGGTTGAGCGGCCGGGCGTGAGCGGACACAGAGCGACAATGCCCTCGCCTTATCAGCGCCCGGGCGCGCCTTGCCCGGCAGGGCGTTCCGTGCTATGGTACCGACACCGTGCCCGCGTCTACCATGAGGTGCCCGTGCCCCCCAGGTTCTCGCTCCTGCTCATCCTGGCCGCGCTGCTGGTCGCCTGCGGCGGCCCGGCCGAGCCGACGCCCGCGCCGACGCCGACCCCCACGCCCCGCGAGATCAGCGCCGCGGTGGGGCGGGCGACACAGGCCAGCCAGAGCGTCCACTTCACGATCGAGCTGAGCGGCAAGCCCGTGCCGATCGACGCCACAGGCCTCACCATCCTCAATACGATGGAGGGCGACCTCAAGCGGCCCGACGGCGTGCTGGCCGTGCTCGGCGTCACCCTCGGCGGCGCCGTGACCGAGATCCGCACCGTCTCGCTGGCCGGCAAGCAATACATCACCAATCCGATCACCCGCCAGTGGGGCTGCCTGGCCCCCGGGGCCGCCTTCGACCCCGCCGTCCTCTTCGCCCCCGGCCAGGGCATCGAGTTCCTGCTCCAGGAGGGCTTCGAGGAGGTCAGCCTGGTCGGCACCGAGGAGCTCGCGGGGCGCCCCAACTATCACCTGCGCGGCACCATGGCCGGCGAGCGGCTGCAGGCGATCAGCCTCAATCTGCTCGGGGCCGGGCCCGTAGCGGTGGACCTCTGGGCCGACGCCGAGACCATGCGCGCCACGCGCCTCGTGCTCGTCGACACGGCCACCGACCCGGCCACGCCCACCACCTGGACGGTCGACTTCAGCGACTATGACAAGGCCGTCGAGGTACGCGCGCCCGTCGAGTGCCCGTGATCTGAAGGCTGAAGGATGAAGGCTGAAGGATGAAGATGGCCGCGCCGACCCTTGCCGACGAGCAGATCAAGACCCCGGCGGTCAACCCGCGGCTGACCCTGGGCCTGATCGCCCTGGCGATCTTTGTGGGCGCGGTCGACCTGACCGTGGTCAGCGCCGTGCTGCCGCGGGTCATGCTCGACCTGCGGGTCTCGCTCGACACCGAGCTGAGCCGGGCCGCCTGGGTGGTGAGCGGCTACCTGCTGGCCTACACCGTCAGCATGACCTTCATGGGGCGCCTGTCGGATCTGCTGGGTCGCCGGCGGGTCTACCTGGCCTCGCTGGTCGTCTTCATCATCGGGTCAGTCATGGTGGCCGCGGCGCCAAGCCTCGAGTGGCTGGTCTTCGGCCGGGTGGTGCAGGCCTTCGGGGCGGGCGCCATGGTGCCGGTCAGCATGGCCCTGGTCAGCGATATCTTCCCCCCCGGCGCGCGGGCCGCCGCCCTCGGCTTCATCGGGGCGGTCGATACGGCCGGCTGGATGGTCGGGCACCTCTACGGCGGCGTGCTGATGCGGGCCTTCGACAACTGGCGGCTGCTCTTCTGGGTCAACCTGCCCCTCGGCCTGGCGGCCCTGGCCCTCACCTGGTGGGCCCTGCGCGATGTGCCGCAGCGCAGGGCGAGCGGCGGCTTCGACTGGGTCGGGGCCCTGCTGATCAGCGCCAGCCTGACGGCCCTTAACGTCGGCCTGGCCGCGGGGGCCGAGCTGGGCGCGAGCGACTTCTACGGCGAGCGCGCCGGGCCGCCGCCCTACGCCCTGCCCCTCGTCCTGCTGGCCCTGGCCCTCCTGGGCGCCTTCGTCTGGTGGGAGCGGCGTCTGGCCGCGGCCACCCCGAGGGGCGCCCGCGAGCCCCTGCTCGACATGGCGCTGTTCGAGGACCGCGGGGCGGCGGGCGCCTGCGCGGTCAACGCCCTGGTGGGCTTCGCCCTGGCCCTGGCGATCACCAATGTGCCGCTCTTTATCAATACGCGCCTGCTGCTCTTCGACGCGGCCGACCCCGATGTGCTGCGGCGGGCGGCCTGGGACGCCGGCTGGATCCTCTCGGCCCTGACCCTGACCATGGCCGCGGCGGCCTTCCCCGGCGGCCTGCTCGCCGGGCGGCTGGGCGATCGGGTCGTGGCCATGGCCGGGCTGCTCCTCGCCGTCGTCGGCTTCTGGTTCATGAGCCGCTGGTCCCCCGACACGCCCTACGGGCCGATGGTGGCCCACCTGGCCCTGGCGGGGGCGGGCCTGGGGCTGGTGATCGCCCCGGCCGCCGACGCCGTGATCCGCGCCGCGCCCGCCGAACGGCGCGGGGCCGTCTCGGCGATCGTGATCGCCCTGCGCCTGGTCGGCATGACTGTCGGCGTCGCGGTGCTGACCGTCTGGGGTGTGCAGCGCCAGGATGCGCTGCGGCGCGCGGGGGCCACAGACCCTCTGGCCGCCTCCGACCCGGCCGCCTTCCTGATGGGCGTGGCCGCCCAGGTCATCGGCGAGACCTTCCTCTTCGGCGTCGTCGCCCTGGCCCTGGCCTTGCTGTTCGCCGGGCTGATGAAGGGGCGCGGCGCCGAGATGAGCTGAGACAGGTGGGCCTCGGGCCCCGCCATGGGTGGATGTGGAGGGCCGAGCCCTCCACGCCTCCTGCAAGGCGGTACAGCAAAGTGCCGCGTAGAGAGGGGGACGGCCATGCCGCCGTTGGACATTCTGGCCCAGGCCCAGCAGGGGCCGCCCTGGCATCTTGTGGCGCGTCTGGCCCTGGCGGCCGTGCTCGGCGGGCTAGTCGGCATCGAGCGCGAGTATAGCGGCCACTCGGCGGGGCTGCGCACCAACATCCTCGTCTCGGTGGGCGCCTGCCTGTTCACCATCCTCTCGATCGAGGCCTTCCCCAGTTCGAGCGCCGGTCGCGACACCGCCCGCGTGGCCGCCCAGATCGTCAGCGGGATCGGCTTCCTGGGCGCGGGGGCGGTCTTCCGCGACGGCGACCGTGTGCGCGGCCTCACCACGGCGGCGACGATCTGGCTCATGGCCGCGATCGGCATGGCCGCCGGCGCGGGCAACTATTTTCTGGCCGTGGCGGCGGTGGTGCTGACCCTGATTGTGCTGGTGGTTCTCGCCCCCCTCAGCAACTTGCTCAGCAGCTGGCGCGAACGGCGCGAGCGGCGTTGACACGGCTATTGCCCTCGTGTTACCATCCATACAACGGTTTTGCCTAAAAGCAATAACACGAGAGCGCGATGCTGACGTCCGCCTGGCCCGACATCTACCTGTATCCGCTTCTGGCGGCTGTGGCGCTCTGGGCAGGGCTGACGGCCCTGGTCGCCGCGCTCAACCGCCGTAGCCCCTGGCCCGGGCGGGTCGCTCTCCTAGCCAGCCTGCCCCTGCTGGCCCTCGCCCACCACGAGCTATGGGCCACGGCCGGCGACGGCAGTGTCGCGGGCGCCTACAGAGCCTTCCTCGCCGGCACGGCGATCTGGGCCTGGCACGAGCTGGCCTTCTACTGCGGGGTGCTCACCGGCCCCTGGCGCGAGCCCTGCCCGCCCCAGGCCCGCGGCGCAGGTCGCGTCGGCTACGCCCTGGGCACCCACCTCTACCACGAGCTGGCCGTCATCGCCGAGCTCGGCCTCATGCTCTGGCTCCTGGCGGGGCAGACCAACGCGATCGGGCCCCTGGTCTTCATCCTCAGCTGGGCCCAGCAGCACAGCGCCAAGCTGAATGTGCTCCTGGGTGTGCCGGCCCTCAACGTCGAGCTCTTCCCGCCACATCTGCGCTACCTGGGCAGCTTCTGGCGCCGCCGCGCCCCAAGCGCCTTCTTCGTCCCCTCTGTGTCGGTCGCCACCCTGCTGGCGATCATGCTCTGGCTGGCCGCCCACGCCCACCGCTTCGAGCCGGCCGGCGTGCGCCTGGCCTTGCTGGCCGCCCTGGTCAGCCTGGGCGCCCTCGAGCACTGGCTCCTGGCCCTGCCCGGGCGAGCGACCGCACCTGCGCCTAACACTGGGGTCACGCGAAGCGGCGAGTGAGCGCCCACCCCTTTGCGCGTCGCGCCCCCTTCGGGTATGATGGGGGGCGCAGCGACTAAGGAGAGAGGGATGCTAGAGGCCATCTTCGCTCCGCGGTCCGTCGCGGTGATCGGCGCCTCGCCCGACCCGGCCCGTCTCGGCCACACGGTGCTCAAAAACATCCTCGACCACGGCTACGAGGGGGCGGTCTTCCCGATCAATCCCAAGGTGGGCGAGATCCTTGGCCGCCGCAGCTATGCCAGCGTTCTGGCCGTTCCCGAGCCGATCGACCTCGCGGTCGTCGTCATCCCGCCCCAGCATGTCCTGTCCGTCGTCGACGAGTGCGGCCAGAAAGGGGTGAAGGGCCTCGTGGTGATCACCGCAGGCTTCAAAGAGGTCGGCGGCGAGGGCAGAGAGATCGAGCGGCAGCTGACCGCCAAGGTCAAAGCCTACGGGATGCGCATGATCGGCCCCAACAGCCTGGGCCTGATCGACCCCCACAGCCGCCTCAACGCCTCGTTCGCCGGCCTGATGCCCGACGCGGGCAACATCGCCCTGATGTCGCAGTCGGGCGCGATCTGCACCGCCATCCTCGACTGGAGCAAGGGCCAGGGGATCGGCTTCTCGCACTTCGTCTCGCTCGGCAACAAGGCCGACATCAACGAGGTGACCCTGCTGCACGCCTGGAACCACGACCCCCAGAGCAAGGTCATCCTGGCCTACCTCGAGGATATCAGCGACGGCCCCGCCTTCATCGCCGCCGCCCGCGAGGTGACCCGCAACACCCCCGTGGTCGCGATCAAGAGCGGCACCACCGCCGCGGGCAGCCTGGCCGCCGCCCACCACACCGGCTCCCTCTCCGGCTCCGAGAGCGCCTACGCGGCCGCCTTCGCGCAGTCGGGCATCCTGCGCGCCCGCACCGTCAACGAGCTGTTCGACCTGGCGATGATCTTCGCCTCGCAGCCCCTGATCAGCGGCAATCGGGTCGCCATCGTCACCAACTCGGGCGGCATGGGCATTATCGCCGCCGACGCGATCGAGCGCAGCGGCCTGCGCATGGCCACTCTCAGCCCGGCCACCGTGGCGCGCCTGCAGCGCGTCCTGCCCCCATCGGCCAGCGTCTTCAACCCGATCGACTTGCTCGGCGACGCCCGCAGCGACCGCTACCTCGCCGCCGCCGCCGCCGTGCTCGACGACCCCGAGGTCGACGGCCTGATCGTGCTGCTCACCCCCCAGGCCCAGAGCGAGTTGCTGGTCACCGCCGAGACGATCGGCGACCTGGCCAAGCACTACGCAAAGCCCGTGGTCGCCAGCTTTATGGGCGGCTTCAGCCTCGGGCCGGCCATCGCGGCCCTCAACCGGCGCAGCATCCCCAACTATACCTTCCCCGAGCGGGCCGTGCAGTCCCTCGCCGCAATGTACCGCCACGTCGAGTACACCAGACGCCCCGCCCCCGTCTACCGCCACTACCAGGTGAGCATCGACCAGGTGAGCCAGATCTTCCAGGACGCCCGCGAGGGCGGCCGCGTCGAGCTGAACGAGAACGAGGTGCGCCTCGTGCTCTCGGCCTATGGCCTGCGCGTGCCCGAGAGCCGCCTGGCCCGCTCGCCCGACGAGGCCGCCCAGCTCGGCGCCGCCCTCGGCTTCCCCGTGGTGATGAAGATCTCGAGCCCCGAGATCCTGCTCAAGAGCGAGATTGGCGCAGTGCGTACGGGCGTGGCCGACACCGCCGCCGCCCGCGACAGCTTCGAGCTGATCGACTACCGGGCGCGCAAGTATTGGCCTGAGGCCCGCATCCGCGGGGTCATGGTCCAGGAGCAGGTGCGCCCCGGCCGCGAGTGCCTGGTCAGCGTGAGCCGCGACCCCCAGTTCGGCCCCCTGGTGGCCCTCGGCCTCGGCGGGGTCTACGTCGAGGTCCTGAAGGATGTGGCCTTCCGCCTCGCCCCGATGAGCGAGGCCGACGTGCGCGAGCAGATCGGCTCGCTGCGGGCCTACCCGCTGCTGCGCGGGGCCGGGGGCGACCCGCCCGCCGACATCGCCGCGATCGAGGACTGTGTGCTGCGGGTCAGCCAGCTGGTCACCGACTTCCCCGAGATCGTCGAGGTCAACCTCAACCCCCTGGTCGTTCACGGCCCGGGCGAGGGGGCGATCGTCCTCGACGCGCGCATTATTGTGCAGTAAGATCGCGAGCTGAGGATGGGCCGGCCAGGCCCGCGAGCTTCCCGGAGGGCCCTATGGCAACGCTCTATGTCGCCTCGACCGAGACCTTCGTCGGCAAAAGCGCCGTCTGTAT
This sequence comes from uncultured Oscillochloris sp., assembly GCA_964555675.1. GTDB lineage: Bacteria > Chloroflexota > Chloroflexia > Chloroflexales > Chloroflexaceae > CAIWXH01. Next base: position 25,428 of record CAZKTU010000016.1, on the reverse strand, counting down.
CGGCCTGCTGCGCCGGATGCAGCGCGACGGCTTCAGCGTGGGCTATATGAAGCCGGTCAGCGTGTCTGTGGCCCATACCCCCGACTCGGTCATGGACGAGGACGCGGCCTTCATCCGCGAGACGATCAACCTGAACGCCACCCTCGAGCAGATCGCCCCCGTCCTGATCACCCCCGGCGTGGTCGAGACCATCCTGCGCGGCCAGGCCGCCAGCTACAGCCGCACTCTCCGCGATGCTTACCTCGCCATCTCGCGCAACAAGGACATCGTCGTCCTCGAGGGCACCAACACCTGGTCCGAGGGCGCCCTGGTCGACCTGACCTCCGACCAGGTGACCGACCTGCTCCAGGCCCCGGCCCTGCTGGTCACCCGCTACGGCTCGACCCTGAATGTGGATACCATTCTCTCGGTGCAGCGCTACGTCGGCGACCGCCTGCTCGGCGTGCTGCTCAACCAGGTCGAGGAGACCCAGATGGAGTTCGTTCAGGCCAGGGTCGCCCCCTTCCTCGAGGGCCGCGGCATCCCGGTCTTCGGGGTGCTGCCGCGCGACCCGACCCTGGCCGGGATCAGCGTCAACGAGCTGCTCGAACACCTCGGCGGCCAGCTGATCGGCCAGCGCGACTGGTGTACCCGCACGATCGAGTCGCTGATGATCGGGGCCATGGGCGCCGACGCCAGCCTCTCGTTCTTCCGCCGGCGGGCCAATAAGGCGGTGATCACCGGCGGCGACCGCAGCGACCTGCAGCTGGCCGCCCTCGAGACCAGCACCGCCGCCCTGGTGCTCACCGGCAACTTCCGCCCCAGCCCCCAGGTGATCGACCGCGCCGAGGAGCGCCAGGTGCCGCTCATCCTGGTGCCCGACGATACCCTGACCACCGTCGACCGGGCCGAGCGCCTCTTCGGGCGGGTGCGCTTCCACCAGGCGCCCAAGCTCCAGCGCTTCGCCGAGCTGATGGACGAGCACTTTAACTTCGCACGTCTCTACGAGGCCATGGGCCTCCCCGTGGGGTAATTGTCTATGTCGCAAGAGCCTGAGCAGATCGGACCGCTCGTCTTCGTCGAGAACCCTGACTACCCGTACCCCTTCCCGGTCGAGCGCCCGCCGCGCTTCTGGATGGAGGAGACCACCGGCGCCCTCGGCGAGGTGATCGAGGTCTATATGCGCGGCGATCGCCTGGCCCCCGAACAGGTCGAGCTGATGAAGCTCTATCTGCGCCAGTATCTCGAGCGCGCCGTGATCGCCGACGACGCGAATCGCCGCACCCTGCTCGAGCGGGTCGAGCGCCTGCGCACCGTCGGCGACCTCGAACGCCTGGCCGATAGTCTCTCCGAGGCGGGCGTAGAGCCGTTCTAGCTGGCGCAGATCAATGTATAAAGCGCTCCTGCGCCCCATTCTCTTCCGGCTGCGCCGGGGCGACGCCGAAGGCGTCCACGAGAGCACCCTGGCCCTTCTGTCCGCCGTGGGTCGCTCGCGGGCCCTCACCGCCGCTCTGGGCGCCCTGTTCGCCTACAGCAGGCCCGAGCTGCGACGCAGTGTCTTCGGGCTCTCCTTCCCCAACCCGCTCGGTCTGGCCGCCGGCATGGACAAAGACGGCGCGGCCCTGCCGGCCTGGGCCGCCCTCGGCTTCGGCTTCGTCGAGGTCGGCACCGTCACCTGGCACCCCCAGCCCGGCAACCCGCGCCCGCGCCTCTTCCGCCTGCCCGCCGACGCGGCCCTGATCAACCGCATGGGCTTCAACAACGGCGGGGCCAAGGCCCTCGCCGCCCGCCTGGCGGGGTTGCGCCCCCTCGGCATCCCCCTCGGGATCAGCATCGGCAAGTCGAAGGCGACGCCCCTCGAGGGTGCCGTCGATGATTATGTCGCGTCGCTCCGCGCCCTCTTCCCATACGCCGGCTATTTCGCCGTCAACGTCAGCTCGCCCAACACGCCGGGCCTGCGGCAGCTGCAGGACCGCGCGCACCTGGCCGCCCTGCTCGCCGCCCTGCAGCGCGAGAACCAGCGACTGGCGCGGGGCGAGCCCGCCCTGCACAAGCCCATCCTGGTCAAGATCGCCCCCGATCTGGCCGAGCCGGCGATCGCCGAGCTGCTCGCCGTCTGCGAGGCGGGCGGGGTGCAGGGAATCATCGCCACCAATACCACCACCGAGCGGGCCGGACTGCGCCGCAGCGACCCGACCCTGGCGGCTCAGGCGGGCGGCCTGAGCGGCCGGCCCCTCGGCGAGCGCGCCCTGGCGGTGGTGCGCTTCGTGGCCCGCGAGAGCGGCGGGCGCATGCCGATCATCGGGGTGGGTGGGATCTTCGACGCCGCCGACGCCTGCCGCATGCTCGAGGCGGGGGCCAGCCTGCTCCAGGTCTACACCGGCCTCGTCTACGAGGGGCCGGGGCTGCCGCGACGGATCAATCGGGCCCTGGCAAACTGAGGCGCTACGCATTCAAGCATCCTGAGGGGGGAGCATGGACACACCCGGATTTCTCGGCACTACGGCCTCGCTCGGAGCGGACATCGCCCTCGTCGGCAGTATCATCGTCGCCCTGACCTTCGCCCTCGGGGCCTGGTTGGCCCTGCGCAAGCGCTACGAGGCCCATCGCTGGGTGCAGACGGCCGGGGCCGTGCTCAACGCGCTGCTCGTCTTCGGCCTCATGATCCCTATGCTGCTCTCGGTCGACCCCTCCGAGAACGTCGACCTGCCGCCCTCGGCCTTCCTCTATATGACCGGTCACGAGATCGTCGGCGCCACAGCCCTGGTCTTCGGCCTCTTCGTGGTGCTGCGCGGCAACGGGCTCGTGCCGGCGCGCCTGAAGTTCAACAACTACAAACCCTACATGCGCTGGGCCTTCGGCCTGTATATGGCCGCGACCCTGATCGGCATCGCCGTCTACGCGGTGCTCTACTTATGACCACAGCAACCCTCAGCCCGCGCGAGCGGGTCCTGGTCGCCCTCGACGCGCCTAGCCTCGCCGAGGCCCTGGCCCTGGTGAAGCTCCTGCGGCCCCACGTGGGCGGCTTCAAGGTGGGGCTCGAGCTCTGCACGGCCGTCGGCGCGCCGCAGGTGGTCGAGGCCGTCGCCGACGCCGGCGGGGCCCTCTTCCTCGACCTAAAGCTCCACGACATCCCCAACACCGTGGCCGGGGCGGTGCGCTCGGTCTGCGCTCTGGGGCCCGCCGTGCGCATGCTCACCCTCCACTGCCAGGGCGGCGCGGCCATGCTGCGGGCGGCGGTCGAGGCGGCCGCCGGCGCGCCCCACAGGCCCCTGCTGCTCGGCGTCACCGTGATGACCAGCATCGACGCGGCCATGCTGCGCGACGAGCTGGGTGTGGCCGCCGGCCTCGAGGCCCAGGTCGTCCACCTGGCCCGCCTGGCCCAGGCCTGCGGGCTCGATGGCGTGGTCGGTTCGCCCCTCGAGGCCCCGGCCATCCGCGCGGCCTGCGGCCCCGAGCTGCTGGTGGTCACGCCGGGCGTGCGCCCAGCCTGGGCCGCCGTGGGCGATCAGCGCCGCGTCATGACCCCGGCCGAGACCCTGGCCGCGGGGGCCGACTATCTGGTGGTCGGCCGGCCGATCACCGCCGCGCCCGACCCCGCCGCCGCCGCCCAGCGCCTCGTCGCCGAGCTGAACTAGGAGCCGCTCATGACTACCGATGTGCTCGCCCTGCTCGCCCAGGCGGGCGCCCTGATCACCAACGACCACCTGGTCTATACCTCGGGGCGCCACGGCGCGAGCTACGTCAACAAAGACGCCCTCTATCCCCATACGGCGGCCACGAGCGCGGTCTGCGCCCGCTTCGCGGAGCATTTTGCGGGGGCCCAGGTCGACGTGGTGGCCGGGCCGACCGTGGGCGGGGTCATCCTGGCCCAGTGGACGGCCCACCACCTCAGCGCCGCCACCGGGCGCGAGGTCCTGGCCGTCTTCGCCGAGGAGGAGCCGGGCCCCGAGAAGCGCCGGGCCTTCCGCCGCGGCTACGACGCCCTCGTCGCCGGCAAACGAGTGCTGGTCGTCGAGGATATCCTCACCACCGGCGGCTCGATCCGCCTGGTGATCGAGGCGGTCGCGGCCGCCGGCGGGCATGTCGTCGGCGCGGGGGCCCTGGTCAACCGCGGCGGGATCACGGCCGCCCAGATCGGCGCCCCCGAGCTCTACTGCCTCGCCACATCGCCGCTCGAGAGCTTCGCCGCCGAGGAGTGCCCCCTCTGCGCCGCGGGCGTGCCCGTCAACACGACGGTGGGCAAGGGCGCGGCCTTCCTAGCCGCGCAAAGACAATAAAAAGAAGAACGGCTGCCTTTCGGCAGCCGTGGGGGATTTTGGGGGATAAGGGGGCGACGTGGGGCCGGCCTGTGGTAGGTTGCTTGGCGCGGTGACCGCCGCTATCACCGTTTGCTTTGTTGCCTTCAGTCTAGCAGAGAGCAAGGGGCGTGCCATCGGCTGATCAGCTGATCGCCCGGTCCTCCCTTCGTCGGAGCCGCCCCCTGACTAATGGACCACCCCGCCTACAGCGGGGCCGGCCCTGTCACACCCGGGGGTGGTGCGATCACCCGCCGATTACATGATTACACTCTAACACCAATCTAATAGCGGCCGGGCGTTGAGGGGGCTATACTGAACGGCATAAAGGAAAGGACCCCTCCTATGTCCACGACCGATGAGGCGGCCGCCCTGGACGCCTATTCTCTGGCCATTACCACCGCGGCCGAGCGCGCCGGCCCCGCCGTCGTCAAGATCGAGACCGGGCGCGGCGGGCGCGCCCCCGACGGGCGCCCGGGCCCGCAGCAAGGCCTCGGCTCGGGCGTCATCTACAGCAGCGACGGCCACATCTTGACCAATGCCCACGTCGTCGCGGGCGCCAGCACGGTCCAGGTGAGCCTGCCCGACGGCAGGCGCCTGCGAGCCGGCGTGCTCGGCGCCGAGCCGGCGAAGGATCTGGCCGTACTGCGCGTGGCAGAGGGTCGGCTGCCCGTGGCCCAGCTGAGCGCGGCGCCCCTGCGGGTGGGCCAGCTGGTGGTGGCGATCGGCAACCCCTTCGGCCTCGACTTCACCGTCACCGCGGGCGTAGTCAGCGCCCTCGGGCGCTCGCTGCCGACCGGCCCGGGCCAGCAGCTCGAGCAGCTCATCCAGACCGATACACCGATCAACCCCGGCAACTCGGGCGGGCCCCTGGTCGACGTCCAGGGCCGCGTGGTCGGCATCACGACGGCCATCGTGCCCTGGGGTCAGGGCCTGGGCTTCGCCGTCCCGACCGACACGGCCTACGAGGTGATCGGGCGCATCGTCGCGCGCCACCGCGAGAGCATCGGCAAGGGCGCCCTGGGCATCTCGGGCCTCGACACGCCCATCGACGAGGCCACGGCCAGGGCCAACGGCCTGAGCCAGCGCGGCGGCGTGCTGCTGCTCGAGGTCGCCCCCAGCGGCGCCGCCGGCCACGCCAGTCTGCGCGGCGGCGACATCATCGTCAGCCTCGACGAGAGCCCGGTCGAGACCGTCGACGGCCTGCGCCGCGCCGTCCAGTCCCTCAAGGGCCGCACCCCCTGGCGCGTCGGCTTCCTGCGCGAGGGGCGCAGGCGCAGCGTCAGCCTGGTGCCGGCCGCATAGTGCGCGCGCCGAGGATCGCCCCGGCCCCTAAACCGGCACGCTCCCGTAGGCCGCGCAGGCGGCCTTCGCACCAAGTTGCCGGGCCGTTCACGGCCCCGGCGAGGCGTTAAAGTAGCCCGAGGGGCGCGCGCCCTGAGCACCACAGGCGCTCCCGTGGTAGAATAGCGCCCGAACGACGCCGCTGCCGTAGGAGCGCTATGGAGTCCCTCGCGACAATCTTTCGTCTGGGCCTGGGTGGGCTCCTGCTCGACGCCCGAGCCTTCCAGGCCCAGCGCGACGCGCCCGATGGGCTCCGCCGGGGCTTCGTCCTGGTCGCCCTGATTGGCCTGCTCGTCGGCCTGGCGGTCTGGCTGGGCGACATTGGCGAGTACCTCACCACGCCCGACCCGGCCGTAGTCAGCCGGACGCTCTACGAGGGCCTCACGGGCCTGCCGATCTATGGGCAGCTTGTGGCGGCCAATCCCGAGATCGCGACCGCGGTCGACCAGGTCTTCGCCCAGCCCCAGCTTGGCCTGGGCGGCGCGACGCCCCTGGCCGGCGCCGCCGGCGTGTTGATCACCCCGATCGTCTCGCTCCTGGCCTGGCTCATCGTCGGGGCGATCGTGCATATCGCCGCGCGCGCCTTTGGCGGTCGGGCGAGCTTCGGGCAGACCCTGGCCTGCACCGCCCTGGCTTCGGGGGCCAACCTGCTGGCCCTGGTCCAGGTGGTGCCCTACGCCCAGGTCGCCGCGACCACTATGCTCGGCCTGATCGCGACCTACGTCGCCGTGCGCGAGGCCCACGCCCTGCCGCCGTGGCGCGCCTTCTGGGCCGTGAGCGTCGGGCCGCTCCTGGTCGGCATCCTCGGCGCCGGCCTCTTCTGCTGTGTCGCCTTCCTCTTCATCAGCGCCCTGGGCGGGGCGGCACAGGGGGCCGGGCTATGATGGAGCTGTTCAACGGGGCTCTGACCCTCAACCAGGACATGATGCGCGGGCTGCGCGAGGCGCCCGACGCCGTGCGCCGCGGCTTCCTGCTCGTGCTCTTCGTCGGCCTGCTCGTCGGGGCCGCCACCGGCATCAGCGGCCTCATCCAGAGCCGTACCCCCGAACAGGTGGTCACGACTATCCGCGCCGAGTTCGACCGCCAGATGGACCAGCTGGTCCTCAACTCCGACGATCCCGGCATTCAGCAGCTGACCCGCGTCGTCAACGAGAACAAAGAGCCCTTCTTCCAGCTGCTCACGGACATGCTCTCGCTGCCCACGCCGTTGCCTCGCCCCTTCGGCCTGGTCTTCCAGCTCCTCGCCTCGATCGTCAGCACGCCTCTCAGCTACCTGGGCGGCATGCTGTTCGCCGTAGTGTTCGCCCATATCGCCGCAAGGCAGTTCGGCGGCCAGGGCCAGATCCAGCAGATGGTGGCCCTCGGCTCGCTCTCGGTCGCGCCCCACGCCCTCGACGCCCTGGCCTTCATCCCGGCCATCGGCTCGACCCTGGGCTTCATCGCCTGGGTCTGGGGCCTGGTGATTCTGGTGATCGCAACCTCGGTCGCTCACCGTCTCGACAGCCTGCGCGCCACCCTCGCCGTGCTGCTCTTCCCGCTGCTCTTCAGCCTGCTCGCCATCCTGGCCTTCTGCAGCCTGGTCGCCATCCTCCTGGCCGCCGGCGGCGGCGGGGCCTGATCAGTCGTCGCTGCTGCGCCGGCTCCACCAGAGCCAGGCCGCCGCGCCGACGGTCAGCAGAGCCACGCCAACCGCCCCCAGCAGCAGCGCGCCGGAGGGGCTCGCGGCAACGGCCAGGCTGATCCGGCCCAGCAGGCTGTCGGGCTCGAGGGCGATGCCGGCGAGGCCCGGGCCGGCCGCCAGGGCGCCCAGAGCGCCCACGGCGAGCAGCAGCAACATGGCGGCGGCCCAGGCCGCCAGCGGGCGCGGCGCGGCCCAGAAGGGGCGGCGGGCCGCGCGGGGCGCGGGCGCAGTCGGCATGGCGGCCAGCACCCGCGCCGCAAGGCCAGGGGGGGGGTCGATGGTCGCTGGCTCGTCATAGAGCGCCAGCAACTCCCGCGTCGCCGTCTCGGCCTCGGCCAGCTCGGCGTCCGACGGGGTTAGCTCGGGCTCGTCTCGGCGTCCCATGGGGTTAGCCCTCCCTCTGCCTCCAGCGCCTCGGCCATAAGCTTGCGAGCGCGGTGAAGCCGGGTCTTGACCGTGGCCTCTGTCAGGTCGAGGGCCGCGGCGATCTCAGCGTAGGACAGGTCGTGCCAGTAGCGCAGCACCGTGACGCCGCGGTAGGTGTCGGGCAGGCGCTGGAGGGCGCGCTGGACGGTGGCGCGGCGCTCGTCGCGCAGGGCGCTCGCCTCGGGCCCGGGCTCGGCGCTGGGCAGCCAGGCGGCCGCGTCGTCGAGGTCGAGCCAGGCGCCGCGGCGACGCCGCAGGCGATCGATACAGTAGTTAGACCCGATTGAGAGCAGCCAGGTCACCAGTCGGCGCTCGGGGTCATAGCTGTCGAGGCGCCTGTAGGCGCGCAGGAAGACCTCCTGGACGGCGTCCTCGGCCTCGTGGGCGTCGTCGAGCATGCGGTAGGCCTGATTAAAGATCGCGCCGCTGTAGCGCCGGACCAGGGTGGCGAAGGCGGCCTGGTCGCCGGCCTGGGCGCTGCGGGCTAGGGCGGCCTCCTCGGCCGACAGATCCATCAGCGGCTCCATGTCTCTACTGCTATACGCATCGCCTCGACAAAGGTTTCAGGGGCCGGCGCACTTGCGCAACGAGGCAGCTTCGTGTACCATCTTGGGGGCTGATCAAGCCTCGGGGGGCGTCGAGCGTGGCCTACGCCTCGCCGCCGGCAGATTGGGAGGACGTCGTGGCAGGCAACTTCAACCGCGAACAGATCCGGGCCGCACTGGCGGAGACGAACCCGGCCTACAGCTTCTACCTCGACCTCGAGACGGGTGAGGTCTTGAAGGTGCCCGACGCCGAAGAGACTGCTGAGGCCGAGGCCCTGCGCACCATGGTGATGGAAGGCTACGGCGACCGCTTTCGCTATATCCCCGGCGGCAACCCCGCCCCCAGCGACGCTGATGTTCAGGGCTGGATGGAAGCCGAGGGCATCTAGCCCGCTCGCGATCAGACACACAAAGGGGGGCCCCAGAGTGTAGAACGCTCCGGGGCCCCCCTTCTCGCTATTTCTCGTAGGGTTTGCCGGCGGCGGCCGGGCCGACGGCGCGCCCGATCAGGCCGGCCAGCACGACCATAGTCATGACGTAGGGCAGGATCTGCAAGAACTGCACCGGCACGGGCGAGCCGCCCAGCTCGACCTTGAGGATCTGAAAGCGCACACCCAGGGCCTCGGCGAAGCCGAAGAGCAGCGCGCCCGCGAATGAGCCGAAGGGCATCCACTTGCCGAAGATCATGGCCGCCAGGGCGATGAAGCCCTTGCCGGCGGTCATGCCGTCGTCGAAGCTGCCCACAGTCTCGAGCGAGAACCAGGCCCCCGCCAGGCCCGCAATCGCCCCGCTGATCATCACGTTCAGGTAGCGCGTCCGGTTGACGTTGACGCCCACCGTATCGGCGGCCTTAGGGTTCTCGCCGACCGAGCGCATGCGCAGGCCCCAGCGGGTGTAGAAGAGCACCAGGTGCGTGATCAGCACCAGGGCGATCATCGCGAGGTAGATCGGCTTGCCCACGAAGAAGACCGGCCCGATCACGGGGATGTCGCTCAGCAGAGGGATGCTGATCTGGGGCAACGTGACCCTGCCGCCGCCCGCGTCGACGATGAACTGCCGCCTGAGGTAGCCCGTGACGCCGATCGCCAGGATGTTGATCACCGTGCCGCTGATGATCTGGTCGGTCTTGAAGGTGATCGAGAGCACCCCGTGCAGCAGGGCGATCAGGCTGCCGAGCACGATCGCCGTGGCCACCCCGATCCAGATGCTGCCGGTGAAGACGAAGGCGGCGAAGCCGAAGGCCGCCCCCGTCAGCATCATGCCCTCGATCGCAATATTGATCACGCCCGAGCGCTCGGCATAGATGCCGGCCAGGGCCCCCAGGGCGATCGGCGTGCAGAGGCGCAGCGACTCGCCGATCAGGCTGGCCACGTTGGTCTGCTTGCCCGCCGCGGCCCAGATCAGCACCGCAGGGAGGATGAGGGCCGCCGCGATCCAGAAGGGCCAGTTGCCGAGCCGGTGCGCCGCGGGGAGGAGCACGAGCACCCCCACCACCAGCCAGATCGCCCCGATGACCACCAGCGAGAGGGCCGTAGGCAGCGTGATGATCGGCTCGGGGATGGCGAGGGCCAGCTTGGTGACCGTCGGCTCCTCGGCGCCGAGGCCGGAGAGGTTGGCGATGATCACGAACAGGCCGAGCAGGGCAAAAAAGCCGGCGATGAGCTGACGCCGCGCGATGCCCCTGCGACGCTCTGGCATGGCGAAAAGTCCTTTCCCTGGCGGGTGCGTCTTTCTATCTTACCACAGAACATGTCACCGACCGCTCATCTTGCCCACGGCTACGATCTGGTATACTTGCGCGCCCATGGAGGATCAACAGACATTACCGACAATGCCGGCCGCGGCCGCGCCCCCCTCGCTCGTCCAGCTGGTGGAGAGCCTGCTCTTCGTCGCCGGCGAGCCGGTGAGCGTCGCCCAGCTCGCCCGGGCCCTCGAGGCCCCCGGCGATGCCGTCGAGGCCGCCCTCGAACAGCTGACCGCCGACTGTCGCGCCCGGGGGCTGCGGGTGCAGCGCCACGGCGACCAGGTGCAGCTGGTCAGCGCCCCCGAGGCCGCGCGGGCCGTCGGGCGCTTCCTCGGCGTGCAGGCCAGCGGGCGCCTCTCCAGCGCGGCCCTCGAGGTGCTGGCGATCATCGCCTATCGCCAGCCCCTGACCAGGGCCCAGGTCGATGCGATCCGCGGCGTCGACAGCAGCGGCACGATTAGGGCCCTGCTCGCCCGCGACCTGGTGGCCGAGGCCGGGCGCCTCGAGACGGTGGGCCGCCCCATTCTCTACACGACCACGCCCGCCTTCCTTCAGCAGTTCGGCCTGACGAACCTGGCCGACCTGCCGCCCCTCGATCTGCCGGCCCTCGCCCTGCCGCAGGTTGCGGTCGGCGCCGATGGCGAGGTCGGCCTCGCCGGGGATGGGGTCTGAGTCCATGCACAACCCCCCACAACTTGTCCACAGCGCCCCGCCAGTTATCCACAGCCAATGTGGAAGCTTCGGCCCAGGAGGCACCGCCCGCCCGCCCCGCTGTGATGCGCCGGGGGCTGTGGAAAACCGATGACAGTTCGATCAGTTATCCACACAATGCGCGGAGGGAGTGTCGATGGAGAGCCCTACATAATGCGCCAGTATCGAAAGTTTCAGCGTCGACGCACTACCAAAAACTATAAGCAACCGTTATAGAAATCGCGCGTTATGTTGCTTGAAATCGAAGGGGGGATCGGTTATGATCTCGAGCACATCAGTCACGCGCATATAGCGATCCCCGCTGCTGATCTACCTGAGGGACCTATGCGTCTCGTGAATATTCACGCGCTCGGCATGGGCAGTGCCCCGTGCCCGTGGATGGTGCTGGCCGTGTTGAGGAGGTGTCTGTGAACCTGAATCAGATCTGGCAAGCAGCACTTGGCACCATCCAGATGCAGACCTCGCGCCAGGAGTTTGACACCTGGCTGCGCGGTACAACGTTGATCGCCCTCGAGAGCGGGACGGCCACCGTCGGCACCAGCTCGCCCTTCCACAAAGAGGGGCTCGAGAATCGCTACCTCGCGCCGGTGCGACGCTCGCTCGGCGATGTGGTGGGCTACCCGGTGCAGGTGCGTATCGTCATCGGGGGTGGCCACCTCTCTCGCGTCGAGCTGAGCCAATCGCAGCCGATCGTCGCCCAGACCGACGAGGACGGCTTCTACGGCGAGAAGGCCGTGCAGCTCGACCTCTCGAGCGCCCTGCGCACAGGCATGCTCAACCCGAAGTATACCTTCTCGCGCTTCATCGTCGGCTCGAGCAACCGGCTGGCCCACGCCGCCTGTCTGGCCGTGGCCGACAACCCGGGCCAGGCCTACAACCCGCTCTTCCTGTACGGCGGGGTCGGCCTCGGCAAGACCCACCTGCTCCACGCGATCGGCAACTATGTGCTCGACCGCGACCCCGAGATCAACGTCCTCTATGTCTCGTCCGAGAAGTTCACCAACGACTTGATCAACGCCATTCGCCGCCAGCAGACCGAAGAGTTCCGCATCCGCTACAGGAACATCGACGTGCTGCTGATCGACGATATCCAGTTCATCGCCGGCAAAGACGCCACCCAGGAAGAGTTCTTCCACACCTTCAACGCCCTCCACTCGGCGGCGAAACATATTGTGATCAGCTCCGATAAGCCCCCCAAGGCCATCCTCACCCTCGAGGACCGCCTGCGCTCGCGCTTCGAGTGGGGCCTGATCTGCGATGTGCAGCCCCCCGACCTCGAGACGCGCACCGCCATCCTGCGCGCCAAGGGCGAGCAGATGAATGTCTATGTGCCCGACGAGGTGTTCGACTTCCTGGCCCATAAGGTCCAGAGTAACATCCGCGAGCTCGAGGGCAGCCTGAACCGCGTCGCAGCCTATGCCAACCTGCACGACTATCCAATCAGCGTCGAGGTGGCCACCCAGGCCCTCGCCGACCTGCTCGATAGCGCCAGGCGCAAGCGCATTACCCCCGAGATGATCATCAAGACGGTCAGCGAGCACTATGGCGTCGAGCTCCACGTCCTCACCGGCCGCGGCCGCTCGCGCAATATCGTCGTCCCCCGCCAGGTGGCCATGTACCTGCTGCGCGAAGAGACCGAGTCGAGCCTCGTCGAGATCGGCAATCTGCTCGGCGGCCGCGACCACACCACGGTGATCTACGGCTGCGAGAAGATCGGCGAGGAGATCAACGCCGATAATCGCCTGCGCAACGAGGTGCTGACCATCCGCGAGAGACTTCACGCCCTGGGTGCGTAACGCGGAGGAGGTGACCCCTCTGCGACGCCCCAGAGGGCGAGATGGGCGGCCCGCCGCCCTCGCCCGCTCGGCCGCGTAAAGCGAGCAGGGCACGCGACGCCCATGTGACGGCGAGGCCACGCCCGCCCCCGTCTGCCTCTTACCCCGCGCGCCACGCTTTACGAATACAGGCCCCGCCGTCTTGCGCACCGAAGCGCGACGGCGGGGCCTGTTGACTCCTGGCCCCGCCGGGCCGAATCAGTGGTATCCTGCCTCTATGCTTCTGTTTCGCACCTCCCTGCGCTATCTCGCCCGCCACCCCTGGCAGTTCGGCCTGTGCATCCTCGGCGTCGCCCTCGGCGTCGCCGTGGTCGTCGCCATCGACCTGGCCAATGCCAGCGCCCGTCGCGCCTTCACGCTCAGTGCGACCAGCGTCGCCGGCCGCGCCACCCACCAGATCACCGGCGGCCCCACGGGCCTCCCCGAGCAGCTCTACACCAGGCTGCGCGTCGAGCTGGGCGTCCGCGCCTCGGCCCCCGTGGTCGAGGGCTATGTCCAGGCCCCCGCCCTCGCCGACCAGACCATGCAGCTCCTCGGCCTCGACCCCCTCGCCGAGGCGCCCTTCCGCGCCTACCTCGGCGGCCCCGGCGCCGAGCGGCCCGTCAACTTCGCCGCCCTCATGGCCGAGCCCGCCACCGCCCTCGTCGCCGCCGAGACGGCCGCCCGCGCCGGGGTGCAGCCGGGCGATAGCCTCGAGCTGCGCGTCGGCGCCCGCCTGCGCCCCGTGCGCGTCGTCGGCCTCCTGCGCCCCGCCGATGACCTCAGCCGCCGCGCCCTCGAGGGCCTGATTATCACCGATATCGCCACCGCCCAGGAGCTGCTGGGCATGGTCGGTCGCCTCAGTCGGATCGACCTGGTGTTGCCCGACGAGCCCCAGCCGCCCGCCGCCAACCCCGCCGCCCCCTCGCCCGCCGCCGCGGCCATCGCCGCCATCCTGCCCCCAGGTGCCGAGCTGGCCCCCGCCGCCGCCCGCTCCTCCGCCCTCGAGCAGATGACCCGCGCCTTCGAGCTAAATCTGTCGGCCCTGAGCCTCCTGGCCCTGATCGTCGGCATGTTCTTGATCTATAACACCGTCACCTTCAGCGTCGTCCAGCGCCGCGGCCTCCTGGGCACCCTGCGCTGTGTCGGGGTCACCCGCGGCCAGATCGCGGCCCTGGTCCTCGGCGAGGCCGCCGTGATCAGCCTGGTCGGCTCGCTCCTCGGCCTGGCCCTGGGCGTCGCCCTCGGCCGCGGCCTGGTGGGCCTGGTCACCCAGACGATCTCCGACCTCTACTTCGTGGTCACGGTGCGCGGGCTCAGCCTCGACCCGGCGGTCCTGCTCAAGGGCTTCGCCCTCGGCGTGGGCGCCACCCTGGCCGCCGCGGCAATGCCCGCTCTCGAGGCCACCCTCACCCCGCCCCGCACCGTCCTGCGCCGCTCGAGCGTCGAGGACCGCGCGCGCCGCCTCGCGCCCTGGCTCGCCCTGGCCGGGCTCATGCTCTGCGCGGCCGGCACGGCCCTGCTGCTGATACCCGCCGGCGGCGCCCCGGCCGAGGCCCGGCAGGGCGCGCCCCTCTCCCTCGTGCTCGGGTTCACGGCCCTGTTCGCGATCGTGATCGGCGCGGCCCTGCTCACCCCCCTCCTGACCGTCTGGCTCATGCGCCTCGCCCGGCCCGCCCTCGGGGCCACCTTCGGCCTGCTCGGGCGTATGGCCGCCCGCGACGTCGAGGCGACCCTCTCGCGCACGGCCGTCGCTGTGGCCGCCCTGATGATCGCGGTCAGCGTGACGATCGGGGTCGGGATTATGGTCGGCAGCTTCCGCCAGACGGTGATCTCATGGCTCGCCCAGAGCCTGGTCGCCGACGTCTATGTGGCCGCCCCCACCAACACCGCCAACCGCATCGACACGACCATCGACCAGGCCCTGGCCGACGAGCTGGCCGCCGCCCCGGGCGTGAGCCAGGCCACCCGCTTCCGTAACGTGCAGGTCGCCACAACCGCCGGGCCCACTACCCTGGTGGCCGTTGACGCGCCCGGCCAGCGCGGCCGCTCGGCCCTGCGCTTCGTCGCGGGCGGCGACGCCGCCACATGGGCCGCCTGGGAGCAAGGGGCCGTGCTGATCTCCGAGCCCCTGGCCTACCGCACCGGCCTCGGGCTGGGCGACAGCCTGACTCTGCGCAGCGACCGCGGCCCGCGCGACTTCCCGATCGCCGGGGTCTACTATGACTACACCTCCGACCGGGGCGTGATCCGCATGGCCTACGCCACCTACAGAGAAGCCTGGGACGACCCGGCGATCTCGTCGCTGGCCCTCTACGCCGACGAGGGCACCGACGTCGACGCCCTGGTGGCCCAGCTGCGCGCGCAGGTCGCCGGCCGCGCCGACCTGGTGATCGGCTCGAACCGGGCCTTGCGCGAGGGCACCCTCGCCATCTTCGACCGGACCTTCGCCATCACCGCCGTGCTGCAGCTGCTCGCCACTGTTGTCGCCTTCATCGGCATCCTCAGCGCGCTCATGGCCCTGCAGCTCGAGCGGGCCCGCGAGCTGGGCATGCTGCGGGCCAACGGCCTCACCCCCGGCCAGCTCTGGGGCATCGTCCTCGGCCAGACCAGCCTGATGGGGCTGACGGCGGGGCTGCTGGCGGCGCCCCTCGGCCTGGCCCTCGCGGTCGTGCTGGTCTTTGTGATCAACAAGCGCTCCTTCGGCTGGACCCTCGAGCTGAGCCTCAGCCCCGCCCTCTTCGCCCAGGCCCTGGCCGTGGCCCTGGTCGCCGCCGTGCTCGCCGGGGTCTACCCGGCCTTCAAAATGAGCCGGACCAGCCCGGCCCTGGCCCTGCGTGAGGAGTGAGATCTTCACCCTGGTTGCGGGGATCAGTGGGGTATAATGCGCCAGTAGCGCCCCGGCCGTGGGGCGCATAGCCTTGAACGGAGCAGACTCCATGGTGCCGCCGATTACCCCGGTCGCCCGCCTCTGCGCGGCCCTCCTTGTCGCAGCCCTTCTGCTGGCCGGGTGCGGCCAGGCGAGCAACGCCCCGGCCGCCCCGGCCGCCGACAGCCCCCTGACGCCCGTCCTGGCCGTCTCAGAGCTGGCCCCCGGGCCGAACCGCATCGCCCTGGGCGTGCTCAAGGACGGCACGCCGCTCAACGACCCGAATATGAGCCTCCCGCTGCGCTTCTTCTACCTCGACGGCGGCGAGCCCGACAAGGTCGAGAGCGAGTCGACGGCGGTCTACCGCGGCGAGGGGCTGCCCTTCGGCCTCTATGTGGGCTACGCCACCTTCACCAGGCCGGGGGCCTGGGCCGCCGAGATCAGCCTGCCCCAGGCCGACGGCCAGACCCAGGTCGCGCGCATCCGCCTCGACGTGCTCGAGCGCCCCAGCGTGCCCCCGGTCGGCGCGCCGGCCGTGCCCAGCAACAACCTGACTGTGGCCGACGCCGAGCTGAGCAAGATCACCTCGGACGCCAACCCCGACCCCGACCTGTACCAGCTGAGTATCGCCGAAGCCCTCGCCGCCCAGAAGCCCTTCGTGGTCGCCTTCTCGACCCCCGGCTACTGCCAGACCGCCGTGTGCGCGCCCAACCAGCTGGTGCTGAAGAAGCTCAAGGACGATTACAAGGGCCAGGTGAACTTCATCCACGTCGAGGTCTACCCCTTCCCCTTCGGCGAGTCGTTCCAGGCCCAGCGCCGCGTCCCCCCGATGGAAGAGTGGGGCCTGCGCACCGAGCCGTGGACCTTCCTGATCGACGCCGAGGGCCGCATCCAGGCCCGCTACGAGGGCGGGATCACCTTCAGCGAGATGGAGCCCGCCCTCGCCCAGCTCGCCGCGGGCCAGAAGGTTACGCCGCCGACCCAGTAGCGCCGCGTTCACCCCCCTCGCCCCCGCGCCCCGGAAAGCAAGCGCCCGCTCCACTCGCGCCGCGAGCAACGAGCGGGCGCTCGCTTCGTCCATCTGGAAATAACCTGGGTAGCGCCGTATGCTATACTTTCGCAACCGAGCTTAGCCAAGGGTTTGCCGCAATGCCCGGGTCGCCCCGTCAGCGCAGTTAGCGACCGCCCGGTCGCCATATCCCCAACCTTAACTACACTACACACCAGGATCACCTGCCTATGGTTGCCTCACCGCTTACCAGGCTGACCGCAGCAGACACCGACGACCTGGTCAGGCTCCTGGCCCAGCACACGCGCGACATTATCTTCCGCTTTCGTCTCGAGCCTGAGCCCAGCTTCGAGTACATTAGCCCGGCCTGCTACACGATCACCGGCTACACCCCCGAGGAGTTCTACTCCAACCCTGCGATCTGGAATGCCCTGGTCTACCCCGACGACCTCGCGCTGCTCAAGACGATCTGCCCGTGCGGCAGCAGGCCCGAGCAGGTGCGCATGCGCTGGCTCCACCGCGATGGCCACATCGTCTGGATCGAGCTGATCCACCAGTACGTCTGTAACGCCGACGGCGTGGCCGTGGCCATCGAGGGCTGCCTCCGCGATATCACCGAGTACGTCACCGCCGAGGCCCGCCTGAAGCTCCTCGGCACCGCCCTCGAGGCCGCCGGCAGCGCCGTGCTGATCGCAAACCCCGCCGGCGAGATCGAGTGGGTCAACCCCGCCTTCACCCGCCTGACCGGCTTCGAGGCCGAAGAGGCCGTGGGCCAGCATACCAATCTGCTCCGCTCGGGCCGCCACGACGAGCGCTTCTACCGCTCGCTCTGGGACACGGTCAGCGCGGGCAAGGCCTGGGCGGGCGAGATGATCAACCGGCGCAAGGACGGCACGCTCTACCACGAGGACCAGACTATCACTCCTGTGCTCAACGGGGGGAGAGTCACCCACTTTGTGG
Source organism: uncultured Oscillochloris sp. (assembly GCA_964555675.1). GTDB lineage: Bacteria > Chloroflexota > Chloroflexia > Chloroflexales > Chloroflexaceae > CAIWXH01. The sequence continues at coordinate 8,048 of CAZKTU010000016.1, read as the reverse complement.
CGATCAAGCAGGATATCTCGGCCCGCGTCGAACGCGAGCGCGAGCGCGAGGCCCTGCTGATTATGACCGCCGCCCTGCGCACGGCCCGTACCCGCGACGAGATGCTGCCGACGCTGCTCGGCCAGACGATGGTCCTGCTGCGCGCTACCGGCGCCACTCTGGTCATGCGCGACCCCCGCACCGACGAGGCGGTCTTCGAACTGGGCGTCGGCACCTGGGCCTTCGTGACCGGGCGCCGGCTCTACCCCGGCGTCAGCATCACCGGACAGGTCATCGCCAGCGGCAGGCCCTACCGCAGCGACAACATCCAGCAGGAGCCCGGCTTCATCAGCCGCGACCTGCTGGGCGAACACCACGCCGCCGCCTGTGTGCCCCTGCGCGCCCACGACGCCGTCATCGGCGCCCTCTGGATCGCCTGCCCCTTCCCGATCGACGAGAGCGAGCTGCGCCTGCTGGCCGGCATCGCCGATATGGCCGCCAACGCCATCCAGCGCTCGACCCTCTTCGAGCAGACCGAGGGGCGCCTGCGCCGCCTGACCGGGCTCCATACCATCGACCAGGCGATCACCGCCAGTCTTGATCAGCGCCTCAGCCTGAGCGTGGTGATCGACCAGGCCACCCAGCAGCTCGGCGTCGACGCGGCCGATGTGCTACTGCTCAATAGCGCCGACCGCACCCTCGACTATGCCGTCGGCCGCGGCTTCCGCAGCGCCTATGGCCTGGGCATGCGCAGCCGCGTCGGCGAGGGCCTGGCCGGCCGCGCGGTGCAGGAGCGCAGCCGCATCGTGGTGCCCGACCTGAGCGAGCACAAAGGCTTCGTCGCCCGCCAGGAGCTGATCGCCGCCGAGGACTTCCGCGCCTATGTGGCCGCGCCCCTGGTGGCCCAGGGCCAGATCCTCGGCGTGCTCGAGATCTTCCATCGCTCGCCCCTCGCCCCCGACATGGAGTGGCTCGACTACCTCGACGCCCTGGCCGGCCGCGCCGCCGTGGCGATCGACAACGCCGAGCTGTTCGGCCGGCTCCAGCGCAGCCACGGCGATCTGGCCATGGCCTACGATACCACCCTCGAGGGCTGGTCGCGGGCCCTCGACCTGCGCGATAAGGAGACCGAGGGCCACTCGCAGCGCGTCACCGAGCTGACCGTGCGCCTCGCCCGCGCGATGGGCCTGAGCGAAAGCGAGATCGTCCATATCAGGCGCGGCGCCCTGCTCCACGACATCGGTAAGATGGGCATCCCCGACGCTATCCTGCTCAAGCCGGGGCCCCTCACCGACGCCGAGTGGGCGACGATGCGCCTCCACCCGGTCTATGGCTACGAGCTGCTGGCCCCGATCGGCTACTTGCGCCCCGCCCTCGACATCCCCTGGTGCCACCACGAGAAGTGGGACGGCGGCGGCTACCCGCGCGGCCTCGCCGGCGAGGAGATTCCCCTGGCCGCGCGCCTCTTCGCCGTTGTCGACGTCTGGGACGCCCTGCGCTCGGACCGGCCCTACCGCAAGGCCTGGGAGGCCGGCGCGGTCCGCGAGTACCTTGCGGCCCAGTCGGGCCGCCACTTCGACCCGCGCGTCGTCGCCACGTTTCTGCAGCTTGGGGTAGAATAGCGTCCACACTCTGACGGCCAGTAAACCCTTTTGCAGGAGCGAGCCCATGTATGGCGAGCGCAGCGGGCGCGAGACGTCCGGCGGCCTGATCGACCTCCGTAGCGATACGGTCACCCTCCCCAGCCCGGCGATGCGCGAGGCGATGGCCCGCGCCGAGCTCGGCGACGATGTCTATGGCGAGGACCCGACCGTCAACCGGCTCGAGGCCCTGGCCGCCGAGCTGGTCGGCAAAGAGGCCGCGGTCCTGGTGAGCAGCGGCACCATGGGCAATCTGGCCGCCCTGCTGGCCCACGGGCAGCGCGGCCAGCGCGTCGTCTGCGGCGACGAGTGCCATATCTACCAGTACGAGGCCGGCGGCGCCTCGGCCCTCGGCGGGATGATCTACCAGCCGCTGCCCACAGACGCCGCCGGCACACTGCCCCTCGAGCTGGTGCGCGAGGCCCTGGTCAGCAGCGCCGACTCGCACCGCTCCCCCGCCGGCGTGCTCTGTCTCGAGAACACCCACAACCGCTGCGGCGGCGTCGTCGTGCCGCCCGCCTACCTCGAGGCCGCCCACGCCATCGCCCAGGAGGCGGGCACGCCCCTCCACCTCGACGGCGCGCGCGTCTTCAACGCGGCCGTCGCCCTCAATCTGGACGTGCAGGCGATCACCCGCCACGTCGACAGCGTGCAGTTCTGCCTCTCCAAGGGGCTCGCGGCCCCCGTGGGCTCGCTGGTGGCGGGGTCGCGACCCTTCATCGAGCAGGTGCGCCGGGCGCGCAAGATGCTCGGCGGCGGCATGCGCCAGGCCGGCGTGATCGCCGCGGCCGGCATCGTCGCCCTCACCGAGATGGTCGAGCGCCTCGACGAGGATCACACCAACGCGCGGCTGCTCGCCGAGGGCCTGGCCGCTCTGCCCGGCCTGCGCGTCGATCTCGACCGCGTGCAGACCGATATCGTCCGCTTCGAGTTGGTGAACGAGGACCTGACCCCCGCCGGCTTCCTCGCGGCGCTACGCGAGCGCGGCGTGCTGATGGGGGGGATCGGCGGGCGATACCTGCGCGCAGTCACCCATTACGGGATCAGCTCCGCCGATGTGGCCGCCGCCCTGGCCGCCACACATGAGGTATTGGTTGCGTAGGCCGTTTATTCTGGTAGGTGGCGCTGCGAAGACCTTCGCCACGCGCTCCAGTGGGCACTAGCAGACACGAGGCTGTAGCATCATGGCTCCCCCCCCAACATCCCAGGTTACATCGCTGATCAAGAGCTGGGCCATGATGCTGGCCCGCCTCGCCGAGCCTCTGCTGCTGCTCAATGCCGACGAAGGCGTGCTGGCCGGTACGGCGGCCGCCCGCAAGCTGCTGGGGTCCGCGCTCGAGGTGCCCGGCACGCCGGTGCGGCGGGTGCTCGGGCTCCCAGGTCATGTCCCCCTAGAGGGCAAGCTCGAGCTGCGACCGCCGGCCTCGGGCCTCACCGTGCAGGCCAGCCTCCACTGTACGCCACTCTACGAGCCCGGCGGCCAGAGCGGCAGCCTGCTGCTCATCGTCCCCAGAGTGGTGGCCGAGCCCACAAATCAGATCACCGACATCGAGGGCCGTCTCCGCGAGATGGCCCTGACCATCAGCAGCGCCCTCGACATCGAGCAGGTGCTCGAGCGGGTTGTGCGCCTCTCGGTGGACCTGATCGGCGCCGCCGGGGGGGCCCTGCCCCTCTATGATAGCCAGTTCGACCGGCTGCTGGCCAGCCACGTGGTCGGGATCGACGCCACCGGCATCAAGAGCCCTATGGTACGGGGGGTCGGCGCGATTTGGCATCTGATCGACACCGGCGAGTCCTTCATGCACAACGCCTACGCCGAAGACCCGCGCGCGATGCCCTTGCTGGTGGCCGCGGGCGTCCACGCCGTCGCGGCGGCCCCCGTGCGGGCCGGCGACCAGATCCTCGGCGTGATCAATCTGTACCACACCAGCCCCGGGCGCACATTCACCCGCCGCGACCTCGAGCTGCTCGAGATGATCGGGCGCCACGCGGGCGTGGCCCTGCAGAACGCCAGACGCTACGAGCAGGCCCTGCGCGAGAGCGAGCGCCGCAGTCTGCTCTATCGGGCCAGCGTCTCGTTCGGCGCCGCCCTCGCCCCCGAACAGCTCTACACGGCCATCCACAAGACCCTGGCCCAGATGATGCCCTGCGATACGATCGCCATCGCCCTGCTCGATGCGCCCGAGCAGGCGATCGAGTATGTCTACCTCGCCGATGGGCGCGGACGCTGGCCGAACGAGCGCGTGCCCGTCAGCAGGGGCCTCCTCGGCACCGTCATCCGCACCGGGCTCTCGCTGCGCGTGATCGGCAGCGACCCCGAGATCGAGAGTCTCTTCGGGGCCGAGCCCTTCGGCGAGGGCGAGGATGCGACCGGCTCGCTCGTGGCTGTGGCCCTGCGCGTCGGCGAGCAGATCATCGGCGCGATCACGGTGCAGGCCATAAGCTCCGGCGCCTACACCACCGACGACCTCGATGCCCTCGAGGCCCTGGGCGCCACAGCGGCGATCGCCCTCCAGAACGCTCATCTCTTCGCCCGAGTCCAGGAACTCGCGACCACCGACTCGCTCACGGGGGTGGCGAACCGACGCCACTTCTTCGACCTCGCCCGCCTCGAGATCGAGCGCGCGATGCGCTACAGGCGCCCCCTGAGCATGCTGATGCTCGACGCCGACCACTTCAAGCAGATCAACGACCGCTACGGCCACCTGGCCGGCGACGAGGTGCTACGCACGATCGCCGCCCGCTGTCGCAGCAGCCTGCGCGAGGTCGACGTGCTCGGGCGCTATGGCGGCGAGGAGTTCCTGGTGCTGTTGCCCGAGACGAGCAGCCTGCGGGCCATGCAGGTGGCCGACCGCCTGCGCGAGGTCGTCTGCGCCACGCCGGTGCCGACGAGCAGCGGCCCCGTCGCGGTGCAGGTCAGCGTCGGGGTCAGCAGCCTGGCCGCAGGCGCCAGAGGCTCGGTCGAAACCTTGCTCGACCAGGTAGACCAGGCCCTCTACAGAGCCAAGGCCGCCGGGCGCAACAAGACCCGCTCGTCATAGCGCTACCCCAGGGCGTCGGCGAAGAAGTCGCCTAGATGCCGGTAGAGCCGCGCCTGGTTGACGGGCCGGTGGATGCCGTGGCCCTCGTCGGCGAACTCCAGCAGCTCGTATGGGATGCCGGCGGCCTCCAGGCGCAGGATGACCTGGCGCACATTCTCGGGGGTGACGTTGGGATCCTGCGCGCCCTGGACGATCAGCAGCCGACCGCGGATCTGCTGCACATAGTTTATGGGCGAGCGCTCGCTGTAGCGCGCCGGGGCCTCGGTGGGTGACCCGCCAATCATCTCTTCGCTGTAGGGCCGCAGGTCGGGCCTGGTGGTCTCGTAGTCGATCACCAGGTCGGTCATGCCACAGATCGGGGCAGCGGCGCCGATCAGCTCGGGCGGGGTGTGGACAATCTGACACCACGCGCTGTAGCCGCCGTACGAGGTGCCGGTCACCCCGACCCGGCCCGGCTCGGCGAGCCCCGCGGCAATCAGGGCCCGCGCGCCCGCGGCGATGTCGGCCTGCTCGCGCCCGCCCCAGCCGTCGATCTTGATCGCCTCGCGGTACTCCAGGCCGAAGCCGGTCGAGCCCCTGTAGTTGACGTCCAGAACGCTGAAGCCGCGCCGCACCAGGTACTGGATCTGGGCGTTTAGCCACTCCTCGGAGTGCCAGGTGGGGCCGCCGTGGATGTAGAGCACGGCTCGCCCGCTGACCGGCTCGGCCCTGTAGAGCCACCCCTGGACTTCGAGGCCGTCGTCGCTCCGCCAGCGAAAGTCCTCGGCCGTGGTCAGCTCGCTCAGGTCAAGGCTGATCTTGCCGACGACCCCGGTCAGCGAGCGCGGGCGCGGCGCATCGGCGGGGCCCTCGAGGCGCACGATGTCGTGGGGGCTGGTCGAGGTGTAGTGGATGCCCACCCAGACCCCATCGACGGCCCGCCCCAGGGGCAGAAAGTTCCCCGCCGCCGGACGCGCAAAAGGCGTGGCGACGCCATTGGTTATGTCGACCAGCAGAGGAAAGTGGCGTCCGTCGCGCACCTCGTCGACCACGACCAGCCCGTCGGGGGTGGCCCAGGCGCCCTCGATCTGGCGCGCCGGGTCGTCGATCAGGCTGCGGGTGTCTCCGGTGATGATGTCGTACAGGCCGACGCGCTGGTAGCGGGCGTCCTCGCTCTCGGCCACGAAGAGCACATTGCGCCCGTCGAGCATCCACTCGGCGCGCACCTTGCGGTCATCGCCCGCGTTCAGGATCTCGCGCTCCTCGCCGCCCTCCACGTCGATCAGATAGATCTGCTCGCCGCCCGGGGCCCGATCGACGCGCTGATGGAGCAAGAAGGTGCCGGCGCTGTTCAGCAACGGCCCGGCCGAGCTGGCGCGCCTGGCCCGCCCGATCGGCGTCCGCTCGCCCGTGACGAGGTCGTGACGGTACAGCACGCTGCTCTCGAGGCAGCGGCCGCTGTCCGCGTCGAAGTTCATGCTGTAGTACAGCGTGCGCCCGTCGGCGCTGAGCTCGCCGCCCGCCAGAAAGTAGGGCGGCCGATCCTCGGTGAGCGGCTCGAGCAGGCCGGGGGTGTCGAGGGCGATCCTGTAGAGGCGCGCATGCTCGTCGCCGTCGTGGTCCTCGGCCACCACCACCGAGCGCGAGTCGGGGGCCCAGCTCACCAGGCTGCTCGCCTCGGGGGTGCTGGTTAAGGCGACAGGCGGCGCCGAGCCGTCGCTCGGCACAACGTAGACGTCAGTGTTGAGCCCCGCCCGCTCCCAGGTGAAGGCCACCCAGCGCCGATCAGGCGAGAGGCGGGCCGTATCCACCACAGGTACGGCGAGGAGCGCCTGAAGAAAGGGATCAACCATGAGCTTCACTTCCATCTATAGTACTACGAGTTGTAATAGTAGTGTAACTTGACTCACATACAATCTTGGCATCACACCCACAATGTAAGGAGCAGCCACCATGACTGCCTTACGCCTCTTCCGAGACGGGAGCCGGCTGGAGTTCGGCAAGGGTCACCTCGACCAGTGGTCGGTCTACCTTGTGCGGCCCCATGAGGCCAAGGTCGTCGTTACCGAGGCGCAGGGTCTGACCTGGCTGGCGGAGCTAGCGTCGCGCCACAACCCACAGGCGCTCTACGAAGACTTCACGGTGATCTACAACCGCTCGAGCCACCAGCTACAGCCCTACATCTTTGACCTGATCCACGCGATGGCGCGGGCCTACGAGCGGCAGAGCCTGACGGCCGAGCTCGCCCTCGCCGTGGCCTACGCGGGCATGGTGGCCGGCGAGCGCCGCCACCGTTCGCGCCCCGGGTCGAAGCGCCAGCTGCGTCTGGCGGTGCATCTCGTGCTCGTCGAGGGCCAGCTGGCGCCCACGGCCGCCGCCCTCCTCAAGGAGCAGCCGTGGGCGCGGATCGAGGCCGCTTGCGCGGCGCGCGGGTTCTAAGTTCCCTCACGGAAGGCATCAGGGAGGGCAAGCCCTCCCTGCGATCCCCCCTGGTTGCTTAGAACTCCGGCGTCTCGAGCACGGCGCCTTTGGCGGCCGACGAGACGCAGGCGGCGTAGCGGGCCATCGCGCCCCAGGTGTAGCGCGGGGCTGGCGCCTTCCAGTCGGCCATGCGCGCGGCGATCTCGTCGGGGGACAGGCTCAGGTCGAGCCGGCGGCCGTCGATGTCGATCGTCACGATGTCGCCGTCGCGCAGGGCGGCGATCGGGCCGCCGCGGGCCGCCTCGGGGGCGACGTGGCCGACCATCAGGCCGCGGGTGGCGCCGCTGAAGCGCCCATCGGTGATCAGGGCCACTGTCTCGCCGAGGCCCTGGCCGACAATGGCCGCCGTGACGCCGAGCATCTCGCGCATGCCCGGGCCGCCGCGCGGCCCCTCGTAGCGGATGACCACCACGTCGCCGGGCTGCACCTGGCGGGTGAGCACCGCGGTCATCGCCGCCTCCTCCGAGTCGAAGACACGGGCGGGGCCGCTGTGGTAGGGCCGCTCGTGACCGGCCACCTTGACCACCGAGCCCTCGGGCGACAGGCTGCCCTTGAGGATGACCAGGCCGCCTGTGGCCTTGATCGGCTCGCCAAGGGGGCGGATCACCTCCTGGCCGGGGGTCTCGACCGCCGTGGCCGACTCTTCGGCCAGCGAGCGGCCGGTGACGGTGGGCGCGCTGCCGTCGATGTGCCCGGCTTCGATCAGGCGCTTGGCGATCAGCTGGATGCCGCCGGCGCGGTCGACATCCACGGCGGTGAAGCGCCCGCCGGGCATCAGGTCGACGTAGAGCGGCGTGCGCGCGCTGATGCGGTCGAAATCGTCCATATCGAGCTCGAGCCCGATCTCGTGGGCCAGGGCCAGCATATGCAGCACCGCGTTGGTCGAGCCGCCCGTGGCGGCGACGCTGGCGATGCCGTTCTCGAAGGC
>CAZKTU010000015.1:0-54002 GCA_964555675.1 uncultured Oscillochloris sp. | reverse complement strand
TCGGCGTGCGCGTCGCCGTCGGCTCATCCGTCGGCGTGCTCGTGGCCGTAGCCGTGGCTGTGGCAGTCGCCGTGGCTGTGGCCGTCGGCGTCATGGTGGGCGGCGGCTCGGCGTCGCGCTCGCCCGCGCGCACCAGCCTGAGGGACGCGGAGGTGAGTGAGAGCGGGCAGCCATCGCCGACCGGAGCTGGTGCACTATTGAACACTGTATCGTAGAGCGTGCCGTTGACGCGCACGTTGTAGCTCGGGTTGGTGACGCTGGTGGTATCACAGGGGATGAGGCTCGGCAGCTGCACAAGCACCCCAAAGTCCAGCGTAAGCTGACCGCCCGGATCGAGCAGGCCGATCCAGGTTACTGTGGAGCCGGAGGGGCTCAGAAAGGTCTGCGCTCCATCCACAACCAAGGCGCTACGGAAGTAGCTCCCTGGGACGACCGTGTAGGGGGTCAGCCCGACCAGGCTATCATTCACTTCAATATCGACAACCGCGGCCGTCGTGTTGACCACGGTGATACGCCACGAGGCTGCGTCGACCACAGGAGGCCCGATCACCGGGTCGCTCGTGCTCCGCCCGACCTTCGTCACCGTCACCCCGACCGCGTCGTCGTTGACGATCGTGCCGGTAGCGGGCGCGCCGGGCAGGATGATCTGGCTCGCGGGCGCCCCGCTCACCCCGCTCAGCGTGACCCCGAAGGTTTCGTCGAACTCGATCACGCGCTCGCCGACGATCGGGACGACGATATCCTGTCTATCCTCTGCGCTGTCGAACGTAACCGTGCCGCTGGAGCTTGTATAGTCGTCAGTGGCCGTGGCGCTGCCATTCTGGACGGTGGCCCAGTTGATCGTGACCGGCGTCTCAGGATTGGGGCTGATCGAGACGCTAAAGCTCATCGGGGTCGTGCCCGGGCCATCCCCCTCGGCCTGACCCACATTGGTGATCGTCACGGTGGCGAAGTCGTCGTCGTCGATCGTGATCGTCCGCGAGGCAGTGCCCAGGACCACGAAGGCCGTGGTCTGATCATTGACTAGCTCGACAGAGAAGGTTTCATCCCCCTCGATCAGGAGGTCGCCGAGCACATTGATGTCCACGCTCTGGGTCGTCTGCCCGGGCGCGAAGCTCACCACCTGATCGACGGCGGCAAAGTCGGCGCCGGCGGTGGCCGTGCCGCCCACAGTTCTGAGGCGCACCCCTACCGTCACGCCGGCGCTGGTCGGGCGGTCGAGCGTGACTGTGGCGCGGACCGGCGTGCTGGCGCCGGTATTCCCTTCGGTCACCGTGTTCGTACTTACCGTCAGAGTCGCCGTAACCTGGTCGTCGTTCCTGATCGTGCCCTCGAGGCTGCCGGGCGTCCCGATCTCACCATCCTCCACCGTCAGCAACTGGACCTGCAGGGTCTCGTCCTGCTCGACCAGGGTATCGGGCACGATTGGGATGGTGACCAGGACCGGGGCGGGCGCCGGGCCAGGGAGCGGATTGGCCGCGAAGGTAATGGTCTGAGCCACGCCGAGGGGCGTTGTAACATCGCCGGCCGCAGCGGGGTAGGTCCCGCTTCCCACGATCCGGTAGGTAACTACGACGTCCTGGGGGCTACGCGCCGAGGGCTGGATGCCGAATTGCAGCGTGCCGCCTGCGCCCGGCGGGGTGCCCTCGAGCTCGCTAACTGTTACGCCGCTGACGGTGACGGCAGGACCATCGTCGTCGATAATCGTGCCGCGACCCTGAGGCCGGCCCCCGACCAGGGTCGCATTCGTCGCGCCCGTCAGGTTCACGAAGAAGGTCTCATCGATCTCGTCGATCAGGTCGCCGACCACCGAGATGTTGAGCGTAATGCTCGTCGCGTTGGGCGGGAAGACCACCGTATCGGGGTTCGGCACCGGTGCGAGGTAATCCGTCCCCTCGGCGGCCGTGCCGGCGGCGGTCGTGTAGGTCACCACTACAGGCTGAGGCACCGTACCGTTGAGCGAGACGGTGAAGCTGACGTCCCTCAGGCCGCTGTCACCCTCGAGTACCTGAACATCGTTGATCGACACCGAGGGCAGATCGTCGTTTTCGATCACCACGGTGGCGGTGCTGGGCGTGCCGAGGGTGTAGCCCGCGCCCGCGAGCAGATCGATGAAGAAGCGCTCGTTCAGCTCGGGCGTATTGTCGCCGGTGATCTGGACGACAAGTGGCAGCGTACTCGGGCCGCCGGGGACGAAGTTCAGGACACCGCTTCGGGCCTCGAAATCGGCGCCTGGGCCGCCCGAGACCGCATCGCCCTCGCGGGTCGTATAGGCGACGGCGACCGAGCGCTCGAGCAAGCCGGTGAGCTCGACCTCGAAGGTCACGGCTGTGGTGCTGCCCAGGTTGCCCTCGGGGAGCTGCTGGGACGAGCTCGTAAAGCGCGCGATAGCCAGGTCATCGTTAATGATCGTGCCGGTCGCGCTGCTCACCGCAATGATCGCGCCGATCGGCCCAGACAGCCGAACGACAAAGGTCTCGTCTTCCTCGACCAGCAACTCGCCGATGACCGGGACCAGGATCGTCTGCTGCAGCTGGCCGACGGCGAAGCTGAGGCTACCGCTCACCGGCGTGAAGTCCGCAACCTCCCTGGCCGTCGAGCCTGTGGCCGCCAGGGCGGTGTAGCTGACCGTGACCGGGACGGCGGCCGGCGAAGAGAGGCCGACGGTGAAGGCCATCTGCGGGGTCTGGCCGAGGTCGCCCTCGAGGATCTGGGCGCTGTTGATGAACAGCTCGGGCGTCGACGGCTGGGGCGTATTGGTGTCGGTGACCACAGGCGTATTGGTCACGCTGGTTTCGGCTGTCGGCGACGGCACAATCGGCACCGTCGGCGACACCTCTGGCGGAGTGGCCGAGGGCAGCGGCAGGCTAGGCGTCAACGTCGCCAGGGGCGGCGTCGTCGGGCTGCCGGTAGCGTCGGGCGTGACCTGGGGCGTCGCCGTCGACGAGGTCGGACTACTGACGATCGGCAAGGTCGGCGAGGGCGAGGGCACAATCGCCGTGCGCGTCGGCAAGGCCGTAGCGCTCGGGTCGGCCAAGGGCGTGCGAGTGGGGGTATTAGTCGGGCCGGGGGTCGCGGTGACGCCCGGGATCAGCACGCCCTCTGTGGGCGAGGGCGAGGGCAGCAGGCCGCCGGCCACATCGCTCGCCTGAGGGGCGGGCGTCACCGTAGGGCGGGGGGTGGGCGGCGTGGTCAGAGTCGGCGTGGGCGGGACGATCTGGCCCACAGGGGGGCCGACCTGAGCGATCGCAGCCACCGTCACCTGGCCGGGCAGGGCCACGGGGGTGATCTGCTCGCGGCGGCTGATCTCGGTCGCCCCGACATTGGGCGCGTTGGGATCGAGGGCGGCGTAGCTGATCCCGCCCGGGAAGGGCGCGTAGGCAGAGAAGCCCGAGCTCGAGCCCACATCCTTGAACGGCTCGTTGGCGGGCACCACGAGCCGCAGGGCGAGGTCTGCGATACAGCCGACCGGCAGGATGGCCAGCAGCAGCGCGATCAAGACGAGCCAGATCAGGCCGTCACGTCGCCGTCGTTGAGTTGTCGGACTGTGCGACGGCGAGTGTGTGCTCATTGACCTGCTGGAGGATGATCGTAAAGGTACTACCCTGGCCAGGCACGCTGGTGACGCTCACGCTGCCGCCCTGGCGCTCGATCAGCTGGCGGGCAATCGCGAGGCCGAGGCCGCCGCCTCGCTGTGTCGAATTATTGCCCTCAATGCGCTGAAAGCGCTTGAAGAGGCGCGGCAGCACCTCGGGGGCAATTCCGGGACCGGTGTCGCTAACGTCGATGCGCACCGTCCCGGCCTGGGGGCGGGCGCTGATTGTCACGCCGCCCTGCTCGGTGTAGCGGCGGGCATTGTCGAGCAACTGCGCGAGCACCCGCTTCAGCTGCTCGCGGTCGGCGATTACGGGGGGCAGATCGGCCGGAATGTCGATCGCGACGGTCAGCCCCTTTGTCTCGAAGCTCTGGCGCATCGGCGCCATTGCCGCGCTCAGCACCATCTCGAGATCGACGGGCTGGCGCTCGGTCTTCAGCTGACCCGACTCGATGTCGGCGATCAGGATGGCGTTGTTGACCATATCGGTCATATCGACCGCGCGGGCCCGCACCTGGCTGAGCAGTTCGGACTGGTCGGCCGAGAGCTTGTCGCCGCCGGTGCCGCGCAGCAGCAGCTCGGTGAAGCCGCGGATGACCGTCAGGGGCGTACGCAGCTCGTGCGAGATCGTGGCGATAAAGTCGGTCTTGGCCTTATCGACCACCACCGACTCGGTGATATCGTGCAGCACGATCACCTCGCCGCCCACCTCGCCGTCCTCGCCGATCACGGGCGCTCGGTTGAGCGTGATGAAGCGCTCGCCGATGCGGACCTGCTCGCCCGGCCGCCCGAACAGCTCGCGGGTCTGGGCCACGGCCTCGAGGGGCAGGTCGGCGAGCCGCGGGCGGGTCGTCTTCCAGTCGGGCAGGTCGAGGATGATCTCGGCGGCGCTGTTGAGCAGCATAATCCTGCCCTTGTTGTCGCACACCACCACCCCATCGCCGATCGACGAGAGGATCGCCTGGCGCTCTTTGGCGTCGTGCTGCACTTGCTCGTAGAGCACGGCGTTGGCGAGGACCGCCACGGCCATGTTTGCGATCACCGAGAGGCTCTGCTCATTCGCCTCGCCAAAGGCCTGCGGCTCGGGGTGGAGGAAGAGCAAGGCCCCCGAGAGCTGGCGCTGGCGGAAGACCGGGGCGGCATAGACCGTCTGCAGCTGCGGGTCGAGGCCGGCGGCCGCGCGCACGGCGGGGTCTGAGATCAAGATGAGCTGGATCGCCTGCGGGTCGCGGGCGGCAAGGTCGGCGAGCAGTGGCGTCTCGGGGGTGGCGCGAACGGTGCGCAGCCCGAACAGGTCGGGGGCGCCGGGGCGCGTGTGGTAGCTGAAGCCCTCGTTGTCGGCGAGGAGGGCCACGGCCTCGGCGCCGGGCACGAACGAGGCGGCGGCGTCTGTGGCGACTTCGAGCACCTGATTGGTCTCAATCGTACGGTTCAGCTCGCGGCTGGCCGTGTAGAGGCGCAACAGGTGTTCCGTCATCTGGTTGAAGGCCAGCGAGAGCTTGCCGAGCTCATTCTGGTCAAGGACCTCGCTGCGGCGCTCGAGGTCGCCGGAGGTGACGGCCTCTGCGGCCTCGACCAGCTGGTTGAGGGGCCTGGTGATACGGCGGGCAACCTGCCAGCCGACAAAGACCGAGGCGAGAGCCAGGGCGGTGGTGACCCCGATCACCGCCGAGCGGCTAGCCGACCAGGCGCTGATCACAAAGTCGGTAGAGAGCCCGACCGCAAAGTAGCCCGACTGAACCCCGCGGATCAGCAGAGGCGCATAGACCAGCTGGAATTCGCGGTCGGCGATCTGGTCGACCGTGTTGACCGAGCAGGCCGGCAGCCGGATCGGCTCGACGGGGCTGGCGAGGCGCCCGGTGAGGTTGCCGATATCGAGACAAGGGTCCTCGGGGTTGCCGGCGCGCTGGGCGCTGCTGGTGGGGGCGCCAGGGGTATTGAGGGCGGCGACCTGGCTGATCAGAGCCTGGTCCATGTCCAGCAGGCTCAGCTCGATCCCCGAGACGGTTGAGGAGCGGGCGAGGCCGCCCACGTCGAAAATAGTGCTGACGGCGGCCTGGCTGCGGGTCTGCAGATCCTGGAGCAGCGCGTCGAGGCGCTGGGCGACCAGCAGGCCGCCGACCAGGCTCTCGACGCCGGCGGCGTCGGTGAGGTAGACCGGGGCCACGGTATAGAAGTGAAGATTATCGCGGCCGGCGGCATCGCGGAAGGAGATCAGGCCGCTGTACTTATCGCCGACCACATTGCTGCCCTCGACGCCCTGGCTCTCGCCGCGCAGCACCGACTCGACCAGGGGGATGCCGCTGAGGTTGGTGCCCAGGTAGCGGGTCGGCTCTGTCAGGTTGCCGGGGGTGCGCTCCCAGTCGATCAGCGAGCGGCCTGTGGTATCGAAGACGATCAGCCGGTCGGCCTTCACATTCTCGGCGGTCTGGCCGATCTGCCAGAGGCCGCGCAAGGCCAAGTCGAGCCCGGCCACATCGCGGACGCGCATGGCCTCGGGGATAGAGGGGGCGCCAGTCTGCGCATTGGGGGCGGTGAAGCTAATCAGGCCCAGGTAGTCGATATTGCCGATCTCGCGCTGCGCGAACGACTCGGTGAAGTTGCGCGCCACCTGGCCCAGCTGATTGTTGAAGCGCTCCTGCCAGCTGTCAGCCACCAGGGTGATGGCGATGAACGAGCCGATCAGCATGACAAGGATCATCAGGGCCAGGTATGGCCCGATGAGCGTGTACTGCAGTTTGGAGCGATATTCATTGACGAGCTGGCGCATCTTCACCCGCCTGGCCGCCTGAGGCCTTGCACATCACCACGCCGGCCATAAGCGCCGGGTGGCCCCACCCGCGCCGTCACGCCGTGGAAGACACAGACGCTGATCGTGACGCCAGCAGGCGCAGGCGACAGCCCGCTCTTACACTTTGTAGTCGAAATTGACCATTCACCCAATTATAGGTCATCGCTGCTCCTTGCACAAACGCCAGAGCTGACAAAATTGTGACCCGGGAGGTGTAAACCATTACCTGCCGACGACGCGGGCCTCTGAACGGTTATAGCGCATCAGAATGCACTCGCCCGCGGTTGATCCTGGGTGAGGGGCAGCGCCAGTGCGAAGGTGCTGCCGCGCCCCTCGGCGCTCTGGAGCCAGATCTGGCCGCCATGAGCCTCGACCGCAAGCTTACAAAATGTTAAACCAAGGCCGGTGCCGCGCACTTTGCGCCCGCCGCGCACCTGGCCGAACTTTTCGAAGATACGCTCGTGGAACTGGGGCGGGATGCCGGGGCCCTCGTCGCGCACCCAGAAGATCAGCCAGTCTCCGTCGGGCAGGGCGGGCAAGCTCAGGGGCAGCCGGTGCCCATCGACGGGCTGGCGCCCGGCGACACGCACGAACGAGGCGCCCAGGGTCGCCGCGCGGCCGACGGGCGAGAACTTGATCGCGTTATCGAGCAGATTCTGCAACACGCGGACCAGCTTGTCGCGGTCGGCCTCGACCAGCGGCAGGCCCACGGCCAACTCCTGCACCAGCCTGACGCGCTGGGCGTCGGCGGCCACCTTCAGGCGGTCGAGGGTCTGGTCGACCAGGGCGTACGGCGAGAGCGGCTCGCAGTTCAGGGTCATGTGGCCCTGCTCGAGCTTGGCGATATCGAGCAGGGTATTGACCATCTCGAGCATGGTCTGGCTGCCCTGGTGGGCGATGCCCAGCAGCTCTTGCTGCTGCTCGGAGATCGGGCCGCCCAGACCGCGCTTGACCATCATGATCCCGTTCATGATCGCCGTAAGAGGCGCGCGCAGGTCGTGGACGAGCATACCTGTGTAGTCCTCGCGCAGCTGATCGAGCTCGCGCTCCTTCGAGATATCCTGAAAGAGCGCCAGGCGACCGATCTGCGCGCCGCTCGTCTCGCGCACAGGCAGGGTATAGTGGCGCACGAAGCGGCGCTGGGGCGAGGCCAGGTCGAGCTCGACCACCACATCGGCGCTATCGGCGCCCTCGTTCAGCCACGAGGGCGCGCTGACGGCGGTCGCGCTGGCGCGCAGCTCGGCCAGCACCGCATCGAGGGGACGCCCGATCAGGTCCTCGCGGCGCACCTGCAGCAGTTGGGCCGCCTCGGGGTTGGCGGTGACCACCACGTCGCGCATGTCGGCCATCAGGATGCCGTCGTTGGTGGAGTTCAGGATGGCCTCGAAGCGGTCGCGCACCGTGGTGACCGTCTGGAAGAGGCGCGCGTTCTCGATGGCCACGCCGACGGTGGCGGCCATGCGCATCAGGCGCGCGGCCTCCTCTTCGGTGAAGAGCCCCTCGCGCTTGTTGAGCA
The DNA here is from genome assembly GCA_964555675.1 of uncultured Oscillochloris sp. Taxonomy (GTDB): domain Bacteria; phylum Chloroflexota; class Chloroflexia; order Chloroflexales; family Chloroflexaceae; genus CAIWXH01. The sequence continues at coordinate 46,100 of CAZKTU010000015.1, read as the reverse complement.
GCTCGATCACGCCGATCGTCCGGCCCTTGACCAGGATCGGCACACAGAGGATGGTCTTGACCTCGTAGCCGACCGAGTCGCTGACGTCGCGGAAGAAGCGCGGGTCGCTCTGCACATCGTTGACGATATCGTAGCGCTGCGACTCGGCCACGCTCCAGACGATGCCCTGGCCGTGCGGCACGCGCACGCCGAAGAGCTTCTCTTCGCCGGCCTCGAGGGTCATCACGAAGACCAGCTCCTCGGTCTCTTCGTCGAGCATCAAGAGCGAGCCCGCGTCGACGCGGAAGTACTCGTTGATCTTCTCCATCACGAGGTGGTAGACCTCGCGGGTGTTCAGGGACGAGGTGACGGCGGCGGCAATATCGTTGAGGGTGGCGAGCTCTTCGGTGCGCCGCTGGGCCTTCTCGGTGATGCGAAACGAGGTGATCGCAGCGGCCAACTGCCCGGCGAGCAGGCGCCCCTGAGCGATCTCGGCCGGCGTGAAGCGGCGCGGCGCGCCGATGCTGGCGAAGACCAGCACCCCGATGCAGCTGTCGAGAGCGACCAGGGGTACAAAGAGCAACGAACGGACTTGCTCGGCGGCGAGCAGCGGGAGCAGCCGCTGGGTCGCCAGGCCGATCCCGGGCCGGCCGAGCTCTTTTGCCACATCAAACTGCCTGGGCTGCCGCTCGGCCACTACCTGCTGGAGCACCGTGGTCTCGGCGAGGGCGAAGGGCGGGGGCAGCGTGCCGCGCGGCGGCGAGGTGCTGACCAGGCGGGCGAGTGTGCCCCCGTCGCTGAGCAGGATCACGCCGCTATTGGTCAGGTTAAGCAGCTGGGCGAACTCGTTGAGTCCGAGCATTAGTAGCTCGTCGAGGGTTGCGGCAGTCTCGATCGCCGATGCAATACGCAACAGCGCGTCGGTCTGCAGGTCGCCCTGCGCGTGATCGACCGTCCGACTCTGGGTCATCAGCGCCTCCTCATCCTCGCCCGGGCGCGAGCCTATAGACAGAGCGGGGAGCATCGCCCTCGGAGGACAGGGGCGCCAGCTGCTCCAGGGGAAACAGCCCTTCTGCGCCGAAGCTGGCGGCCAGGGTATCAGTCACCAGGACCTCGTCGGCGCGGGCGAGGCGTTGGATGCGCGCGGCCTCGGCAATCGGGCCGCCGAAGGCGGCCACGGCGCTCAAGCGCGCATCGCCGATCAGGCCGGTGACCGCGGCCCCCGAGGCCACCCCGGCGCTCATGCCAATCTCTTGCCCCAGCTGCGAGCGCCAGCGGCCGCGCAGGCGGCGCGCCGTGATCTGCACAGCCTGGGCGGCCCGCAGGGCGCGCACCCTGCTATCGCCAGGTGCGGCGGGGTAGCCGAACAGCATCAGCACTGCCCCGTCGACGCCGACCGAGAGATAGCCCTGGTGCTCGTGCCCGATCGCCGCCAGAGCGGCCACAGCGGGCGTGATGACCTGATCGAGCAGCTGCGCCGGGGTGAGCTCGACGCGGTTGAGGCCGCGCAGGCCAACCCAGAGGGCCACGAGCTCGCGCGAGCGCGGGTCGAGCACACTCTGGAGGGCCGCCGAGTCGGCGACGATCACCGCCAGGCTACTGGGGCTGAGGTGGCCCTCGAACAGGCGGCGGGCGATGACGGCGCTGCCGGGGGTGGCCATCTCCTGGAACTGCATGCGGGCGAGGATGGTGACGGCGTAGGCGGACAGGGCCGAGCAGAGGGCCAGCGAGCGCCGGCTGTAGTGGCGCGGCGTCGGGTCGGCCAGGGTAAGCACGCCGAAGGCTCGCTCGCCATACAGCAGAGGCACCACGAGCACCGAGCGCATGGCCTCGAGGCCGGGCACAGGCAGCCAGCGCGCATCGCGCTCGGTGTCGTCGATGATATCGGCGCGGCGCTCGCGCAGGGCCCAGCCGGCGAGGCCGTGTTTGAGGATGGGCGCGGCGGTGACGCCGAGGGGCAGCATGTCACCCTCCTTCAGAGTCACGCGGAAGCGCACCCGGCTCTCGTCGGGCTCAAGCAGCAGCAGCGAGCCGTGGGCCGATTCGGTGACGCGGGCGGCTACGCGCAGGACCTGCTCGAGGGCCCGCTCGATGCGCTCGCTGCCGGCGAGCAGGCCGCCCAACTGCTCGAAGGCGAGCAGGCGCTCGCCCTCGCGGGCGAAGAGCCGCCGATGCAGGCTGCTCTGCACGGCCAGGGTCAGCAGATCGGCGACCCCGCGGGCGAAGGCGCGCTGCTCGGCGCTGAGGCGCACCTCGCCGCCCTGGGCGACGAGGCAGAGGGTGGCGAAGGGCTGGCCGCGGACGGTCTGGGGGAGGCAGAAGACGGTCACGGGCCCGGGCCCCTGGGCCAGGGGCAGCAGCTCGCGCACCTGCAGGCCGCTATAGTCGGTCTCGCGGCGCTCGATCAGGGCTCGCCCGATGGCCGTGCTCTCGAGGTCGAGAGTGATGGGGCGATCCAGGTGCGCGAGGCCCCAGTGGGCGGCCGGGACGAGGAGCGAGCGCTCGCCGTCGAGAACCAGGAGCAGCGCGCCCTGGATGGGCATATGGCGGGCCAGCTCGCCTGCGGCGCGCTCGAGGGCGGCCTCGACCTCCATATCTTCGCCCAGATCGCGGGCGAGGCGAGGCAGGTCTTCGGGGCGCGGCATAAAGGCGAGGGCCGTGCTGAGGGTCTCGCGCATGTAGACCACGTCATCGTCGCCGAGGGCGACGGGCGCAGGGAGAGTCGTGTCGGTGAGCTCGACGGCGAAGGTATAGAGCTCACGGGCGGCATGGCGCAAGGCGAGCTTGATAGCCAGGCAGATGGTCAGGCCGACGAGCAGGCCGGTGAGCATGGCGAGGACGGCGCTGCGCGGCCAAGCCTGGGGGGTGGCGCCCTCGACAAGGCGCACGAAGCCATAGACGAGGACCCCGAGCCCGAGGCCGCCGGCCATGGCAAAGGCAAAGATCCGTCGTATATCGCTGCTCGGCAGTCCCAAGCTACGCCTTCCTGAAGCGGCTTACCCCTGATGGATGAACGTTGGAGGGGCGCAACTTCGCACGGATATGCCGCAGGGCGCCGCTTGGGCGCTATGACGGCGAATTATACCGTGCGCGCGGCGCCGCGGCAAATCGTGCCGTTCCGGGCGGGGCTCAGGGCGACTGGGGGTTACTCGGCGCCGGCGTAGAGGGCCTCGTGCCGGGCGGCGATCGCGTCCCAGCTGAAGCGGGCGGCGACGGCGCGGCCGGCGGCGGCGAGGGCGGGGCCGAGGGCGGGCTCGGCGGCGATGCGGGCCACGGCCGCAGCGAGGGCGCGGGGCTGGCCGGGCGGGACAAGCAGGGCGCAGCCGGCAAGCTCGTCTGCCGTCGCGCGGTCCGCCGGGGTGGTGGTGACGACGGGGCAGCCGTGGGCCAGGGCCGCGAGCAGGCTCCCGCGACGGTACGAGGCCCCGTCGGCGTAGGGCAGGGCCGCACAGTCTGCGGCCAGCAGGTGGGCCGAGACCTCACGCTCGTCCACGTGGCCGGTGGTCACCACGCGCTCGCCGATGCCGAGGGCGGCGATGCGCGCCCGTACGGCCTCGGCGTGGGCGACATCCTGGGGCGCCGTTGCGGCCCCGCCGATCAGCAGCAGGCGCCATGGGCGCAGCAGGCCGGCCAGGGCTTCGGCGAGAACGTCGGCGCCCTTGCTGGGCGAGAGCAGGCCGAAGTAGGCGACGAGCAACTCGCCGGGGGCGACGCCGAGGCCGTCGCGCCACGCCGCGCGCTCGTAGCCCGCCGGGGGCGCGACGGGGATGTTCGAGCCGATCGGGATGAGTCGCGGAGGCGGGGCGCCGGTGCGCAGTAGCCCCCGAAGGGCGGCCGCATCGGCCGCGTTGGTCGCCACGACGGCGTCGGCATCGTTGGCGAGGCGGCTATTGACCCATGGGCGCAGGGGGCCGGCCTTCGGAAAGAGGTAGGGGACCAGCAGGTCGTGGAAGGTCACGGCCAGCCGTGGGCGCCCCGCACGGCGCCGCAGGCGCCAGGGCAGCAAGTTCACGCCCGGGCGCATCGCGTAGGCCCCGGTCTGGTACTGAATGTGCAGCCAGGACGGGCGCAGGGTGTCGAGGGCTTCGATCAGGGCCGGCCAGGCGCGCAGCGACCAGTCGAGCCCAGAGGCGCCGCGGCGCAGCGACACAGCCTGGCCATCGGCGCCGTAGCAGACGAGTGCGCCGCCCTGAATGGTGAGGACGTCGAGTTCGTGCCCACGGGCGCGCAGGGCGTCGCCGAGGCAGCGCGTATAGTCGCCCACGCCGCCCGGCAGGGGGGGGTATTCACCTGTGAGCAGGGCGATCTTCATGGGGCTTTGCGCTCGCTGCGGCACCATGGCCCGGTTATCAGGTCTGGCGGCCGATCAGGCTCTCGGCGAGGGTGCGCAGCCTGAGGCGGGCCGCCTCGGCCGTGGGGTTGCCGGCAGTGTCGACCCGGTCGATGGCCGCGAAGGCGGCGGCGTGATGGCGGGCGGCCACCTCGGCGCAGTAGGCCTGCGAGCCCGCCGCGTCGAGGGCGGCCAGGGCGACGCCCACGGCCGCGTCGTCGAGCTGGCTCTGGCTGTAGGTGCGGGCCAGCTCGGCGCGGGCCGGGCTATTGGCGAGGGCGTGGACGACGGGCAGGCTGACCTTGCGCCGGTAGAGATCGGCGGCGCGCGGCTTGCCGGTGACCTCGGGGTCGCCCCAGACGCCGAGGATATCGTCCTCGATCTGGAAGGCCAGGCCGACGCTCTTGCCGAACTCGGCCAGGGCCGCGGCGGTAGCGGGGTCGGCGCCGCCGACCATAGCGCCCAACTCGCACGAGCCGGCGATCAAGATGGCGGTCTTGCGGCCGATCATGGCCAGATAGTCGTCGGTGCTGATGCCGAGATCGCCTTCGAAGCTGATGTCGAGGAACTGGCCCTCGCAGACCTGGAGGATGACCTCGTCGAAGCGGCGCAACACGGCGAGCACGCGCTCGGGGGGGACGCCGGCCTCGCTGAGGCGATGGATGGCCAGGTGAGCGATCACGAACATCCCGTCGCCGGCGTTAATGCCCTGGGCCAGGCCCCAGAGGGACCAGAGGGTCGGGCGGCCGCGCCGGGTCGCGCTGTCGTCCTCGATGTCGTCGTGGATCAGAGTGAAGTCGTGGAGCAGCTGGAGCCCGGCGGCGAGGGGCACGGCCTGGGCCGGGTCGCCGCCGGCGGCCGCGCAGGTCAGAAGCGCCAGTTGGGGCCGGATCAGCTTGCCGGGGTCCGACTCGGCGGGCGCCAGGCTCGGGTCGCGCCAGCCCAGATGATACTCCTGCATCTGATAGAAGCGGGCAACCCGCGCTTCGGCGGGCGGGAAAGCGGCGCGCATCGCACGTTGAATGATCAGTCGGGTGTCAGCTTGTGTCATATGATTCTCAGCTAAATCCCTTACAAGATACGTTGGTCATAGTACGATGCGAAATAGTACGACCGCATTCGGAAGCCAAATCAGACCTCTTAGGAGCGGTCGTTTGTAACCCCTACGTAATGAATTTCCATTGTCGCAGCGCGGGTCGGCTAGTACACTGCGCCATATGTAAGGCGGTAGGAGCAAGGGCCAGCGAACCCCGACCCAGCGTTGACCCAGCACACTCAGCCTACAAACGCAGCCTGCGACGCCCGAAAGGAGTGCCCCAATGCCGCTCAACATGCGTTTTCGCTTCAGCCCCACCAAAGACGGCCTGGTAAAGGTGCTTGGCCCTCTTGAGACCGAGATCATGCAGATCCTGTGGCAGGATGAGCGCAGCACCGTGAAGAAGGTGCACCGCCGACTGTCGCAGCAGCGCGAGATCGCCTACACCACGGTGATGACGACCATGAGCCGCCTGTCCGAGAAGGGCGTCCTGAACCGTCACCGCGAGGGCCTCGCCTATGTCTACACCCCGGCCATCTCCGAGGAGGATTTCGTGCAGATGGTAGTCCGCCAGGTGCTCGACGGTCTGCTGGACGACTACAGCGACACGGCGATCGAGTATATGGTGGACTACCTGGCCCGCAACAACCCGAGCGAACTGAAGCGCCTGCAGAAGGTGATTCAGGCCCGGACCGGCGGCGCTTAATCCGGTTTCAGGAAGTCGTCGCCCCCCCCGACTGCTTCCGGCCCGCCCTTTATGTGGAGTTGAGAGATGTGGCCCCCCACACATCTCGCATCTCCACATCGGCGTCTCTCCCTCTCTCAGACTCCCCTAGACCGGCTGACCCCAAAGGTCGTACTCTGTGGTCTGCAGCACGCGCACCGGGGCGATCGTCCCCAGCGCCGGCGCACCCCAGACAAAGACCTGGCCATCGATCTCGGGCGCATCGCGAAACGAGCGGCCGACCGCCAGCGGGCGACCGTCGGCGGCGGCGCCGTGCCCCTCGATCAGCACAGGGATCGTGCGCCCCTGCCACTGGGCCGTACGCGCCATTGAGACATGGCGCTGGAGCTGCATCAGCTCGTGCCAGCGCTTCTCGATCACCTGGGGCCGCACCTGGTCGCCCAAGGTCGCGGCGTGGGTGCCGGGCTCCTGCGAGTAGCGGAAGGCGCCGACGCGATCGAGCTGGGCCTCTTCGAGGAAGCTAAGCAGGGTGCGAAACTCCTCGGTGGTCTCGCCGGGGAAGCCGACGATGAAGGTCGAGCGCAGCGCGATATCGGGCATAGCCGCCCGCAGGTCCCTGATAATACGCATCGTCCGCTCGGCGTCGGGCGGGCGGCGCATGCGGCGCAGCGTCGCCGGGTGGGCGTGCTGGAGCGGCATGTCCAGATACTTGCAGATCTGGGGGCGGGTAGCCATCACTTCGATCAGCCGCTCGGAGATGCCGTGGGGGTAGGCGTACATCAGGCGCAGCCAGACATCCTCGGGCAGGACCTGGCACAGCTCGTCGAGCAGGGTGGCCAGGCCGTCTTTGAGGCCGAGGTCGCGGCCGTAGTCGGTCAGGTGCTGGGCGACGAGCACGATCTCGCGCACGCCGGCGGCGACGAGCTCGCGGGCCTCGGCGAGGATGGCGCCGACGGGCTTCGAGGCCATATCGCCCTTGAAGCTGGGGATGGTGCAGAAGGCGCAGCGCAGATTGCAGCCGTCGGAGATCTTCAGGTAGGCCGAGGGGGTGCTGCGGGTGCGCCGGATCTGGGCCGTGCGCCAGTCGGCGTAGCCGCCCTCTGAAGGCTGAAGGCTGAGGGCTGAAGGCTGAACCTGAGCCAGTTCCAAGACTGGGGCGGGCGCCTTCGCCGCGGCGGGGCCGGACGCCAGCGCGAGCCCGATCACCGGCAACTCTTTGCCGTTGGGGGCTTTGCGCGAGCCGACCAGCGCGCCGATCTGCATCCACTGCTGGGTCGAGAGGATGTTGTCGACGCCGGGGACGGCGGCCACCTCGGCGCCGTGCGACTGGGCCATGCAGCCCGCGGCAATAAGCTGCTGACCGGCGCCCTTCGACTCGCCGAGGGCGCGCAGGACCTCGATTGTCTCGTCGCGGGCGGCGGCGATAAAGCTGCAGGTATTGACGATGATGACATCGGCGTCGGCGGCGCCGGCGGCGGGCGTATGGCCCTCGCCGGCGAGGATACCGTCCATACCCTCGCTGTCGACGGCGTTCTTCGGACAGCCGAGGGTAACAATATGATATTTCATAGAGGGGGCATTCTAACGAAAGTTGGTAAACTGGAGCGGCGCGTCGATCTCGCCCTCTTTCTCGCGGAGGAACTTCATCACGGCCTGGAGCTCGTCGCGGCTCTTCGAGGTGACACGCAGCGTATCGCCCTGGATGCGGGGCTGGATCTTGGGGAACTGGTCGCGCACCTGCTTGGCGATCTTCTTGGCCAGCTCGCTGTTGATGCCCTTGCGCAGGGTGACGGTCTGGCTGACGCGGGCCCCGCTGACATCTTCGGCCTTGCCATACTCGAAGATCTTGAGCGAGAGCTGGCGGCGCAGGGCTTTGGTCTCGAGGATATCGCGCACGGCGCGCAGAGACATCTCGTTGTCGGTCTCGATCACAAGCTCAGTCTTTGAGAGATCGAGGGTGGTTTTGGTGTCCTTCAGGTCGAAGCGCGTCTGGATCTCGCGCAGGGCCTGATCGACGGCGTTCACCAGCTCCTGGTGATCGAAGTCCGAGACGATGTCGAAGCTATTTTCTGCTGCCATATCTGTGCGGCGCAAGGCGTGAGGCGAGGCTACGCCACACCCCTTCCGGCCGGGTAAACGCTAGTTCGGCGGCCACTCCCAGTTGACGGGCTGGCCGGCATTCTGGCCGAGGGCGCCCTGCTGGAGGCCATTGACGGTGACGAGGACATCGGGCGGATTGCCGGCGCGCACCAGGATGCGGCGCTGGGCCGCGAAGACCAGCTTCTCGCCCGAGCGCATGATGCCCTCGAAGACGGTGTTGCCGTCGGTCTGGACACGCACCCACGAATTCTCATTGCCGCGGACGCGGGCGACCTCGACCTCGAGCACGATCGGCGCTGCGGGGGTGACGGTGACGCCCCCGGCGACGCCCCCGGCGGCCTGCCCGGGCGTGGCGACGGCGATAACCGTTGACCCCGCCGACGCCGTGGGGGCCGTGAGGCCAGGGGAGGGTGTGCGCGGGGGGATGGCGATTGTCGCGACGGGGCCGGCTGTAGCGGCGGGCAGCGGCGAGGGCGGCGGCACTGTCAGGGTGGGCGCCGTGCTCACGGCGGCCGTCGAGCGGTCGCCCAGGCGGCCGACGGCGTTGAGCGCGACATAGGCCAGACCGACCAGGGCTATGGTCACAAAGAAGACCCCGAAGAAGCTTGGGAGCACATATGTGCGTGTGGGTGGCGGGGTGGTGGCCGGGACGATACGAATCTGGTCGGTCGCGCCGCGCTCGCGCCTGTAGAGCTCGATCTGCTCGTCAACCGGCAGCCCGAGGTACTGGGCGTAGTTACGAATAAAGCCCCTGATCACCACATCGCTGGGCAGCCTATGATAGGCCCCTTCCTCGAGTGCGGCGAGGGACTGTTGGAGGATCCGCGTATCAATTGCCACCTGGGCAAGTGAGAGCCCCTGGCTCTCGCGCGCCTGGCGCAGGCGCGCTCCTAGCTCACTCATACAGCTCGCACCTTGGGCGCCCGCCAGATGGCGGCTTGGCGCCGCGTTCGTACAATCTGAGCCGGCGCAGCCATACAGGCGCTCGGGCTAGAAGTAAAGAAGTCGTTAGGATTTTCTTCTAACGCAGATCTATTATACCATAACGGTTGCAATGAACGACGCCCACCCAACAGAATGGACGACAGGCCAATGAGCAGTATCAGAGCCGGCGGGCACGACTGGCTCGCCACATGGCGGCAGATGTACGACGCCGAGCGAGCCCAGGGCGACGCCGCGACCGACCCGGCCTTCGCGCGGCACGCCGACACCTGGGCCGGGCGAGCCAGGCACTACGCCGAGGCCAGCAGGCGCCAGCCGCAGCCCGACGCCTTTATGACCATGCTGACCCCGCGCCTGCGCCCCACAGACCGGGTCCTCGACGTCGGCGCCGGCACCGGCCGCTACCTGCCCTACCTGGCGACCCAGGTAGCCGAGGTGATCGCCATCGAGCCCTCGCCCGCGATGCTCGGCGAGCTCGAGCGGACCCTGAGCGACGCCGGGGTCGCCAACGTACAGGTGCTTCCCCAGAGCTGGCCGCTGGCCAGCCCGATCGAGGCCGACGTCGTAATCTCGGCCCACGTCGTCTACGGGGTGCGCGAGATCGGCCCCTTCCTGCAGGCCCTGGACGGGGCGGCGCGACGGCTCTGCGCCCTGCACCTCGGCCTGAAGCACCCCAGCGCGGTCCTGGCCCCCTTCTGGGAGCGCGTACACGGCCTGCCGCGGCTCCCCCTGCCCGGGGCGCTCGAGGCCTTGGCGGCATGCCACCAGCTCGGCCTGCCGGCGCGCCTGGAGCTGATGCCGGCCCCAACGGCCTTCGCCTTCCCTTCGATCGAGGAGGCCCTGGACGAGCTGCGCGCCCGCCTGCGGCTCGCCCCCGACCCGGCGCGCGACGCGGCGCTGCTGAGCGCCATGACCGACCTGCTGGAGCCGACGCGCGATGGGGGGCTAGCACCGCGCGGGCAGCAGCGCTACACTGGCTTCGTCTGGTGGGGGCCCGAGGCCGCGCAGGCCGACCCTGAGTAAGCAAGCCCGGCCCATGTGCAGAGCATCCCGACGAGGAGGTATGAGATGGGGACGTTCCTGACCGTTCTTGTGATCGTGGCGGCGCTGTTGTTCCTCTGGATGATCGCCTGGGGCGTCTTCTGGTTCCTGGTGCAGACGGGGCTGATCGTGCAGAAGGCCCTCGAGCCCCCCGCCACCGACACCCGCAACTACAACCTTGAGCAGGGCCGCGAGGTCAAGAGTGAAGAAAAATAAACGGGGCCGGATCTTAGAGCGCTTCTATATCGAAGCGATCATCATGGGGCTCTGCATCGGCCTGGCCGCCCTGCTGATCAACGGATGGGTCGGCGAAGCGAGCTGGCCTGCGCGCATCGCGGCCCTGCTTGTGATCGGGGGTGGGCTCTGCCTGATGCAGTACGGCCTGGTACGGGCGCGCCGCAAATAGGCGGGGCTCAGGCGGTGGGGTAGTGGGCCACCTGCGCCCCGGGCCGCCGGCCGGTCAGGCGGGCGCCCCGGCGCGCCGCCTCGCGCATGACGCGGGCGCGGTCGATGGTGAGCAGGCGCCGCCGGCGCATCAGCACGCGGCCGGCGACGATCACCGTATCGACATCGGTGGCGCGGGCGCTGTAGAGCAACGAGGCGGCGGGATCGTGGACGGGCTGGGCGTGGGGCCCGCCACGCCGCACGAGCACGATATCGGCCTGCAGACCCGGGCGTAGCTCGCCGGTGACACCCGCGAGGCCGAGGGCGCGCGCCCCTTCGCGCGTCGCCAGGGCCAGGGCCTCGCCGAGGGGCATGGCCCGGGCATCGCGGCGGACGTGCTTCTCGAGCAGGGCCACGAGCCGAGCCGCCTCGAGGATGTCGTAGCTGTTGTTGCTGGCGGCCCCGTCGCTGCCGAGGGCGACCGTGACCCCGGCCTCGCGCAAGAGGCCCACGGGGGCGACGCCGAGACCCAGCTTCATCTCGGTCTTGGGTGTGATCGCGACGGCCACACACTCGCCGGCCAGGATCGCCACATCCTCGGGCGTGGTGTGGGCCACGTGGGCGGCCAGGGCAGGCACGCCGAAGAGGCCGGCGTCGCGAGCGACGGCCACTGGGGTCTTGCCATGGGCGGCGAGGCTCTGGGCGACCTGCTCGGCCGTCTCGGAGAGATGGATGTGCACGCCGCAGCCGAGGTGGCGGGCCTCGGCGGCCACACTGGCCAGAAACTCAGGGGTGCAGGTGTAGGTCGAGTGGGGCCCGAGGCCCGCCCTGATCCGCCCGTCGGCGGCGTCCTGCCAGCGCTCGACGAAAGCGGCCGTGCGGGCGAGGTGGGCCGCCTCGTCGGGGCCGCTGAAGACCGCCCACGAGAGGTTGGCCCTGATGCCCGCCTGCTCGACGGCGCGGGCGACCTCGTCCATGGCGAAATAGTGGTCGGCGACACAGGTCACCCCGGCCTCGATCATCTCGGCGATGCCGAGCAGGGCGCCCCAGTAGACGTCCTCGTCGGTCAGGTTCATCTCCATCGGCCAGATATGGCCGTTGAACCATTCTTCGACGGGCACATCCTCGACGACGCCGCGGAACAGCCCCATGGAGACATGGGCGTGGGCGTTGACCAGGCCAGGTATGGCGAGCATGCCCTTGCCGTCGATCGTCTCGTGGGCCAGGCCCGGGTCGATGACCGGCTCGATGGCGGCGATGCGCCCATCAAGGACGGCAATTGTGTGACGAGGGAGTACAGTGACGGCAGAGGCAGCGAGCTGAAGAACATCGACGCCGGAGATGAGCAGATCGTACATGTGGCAGCTTCCCGGTGCGTTCGCGGTCTAGGTATTGTAGAGCAGGAGCGCCGCCGCGGCAAGGGCCGGCTTCTGGCGCGCGGCCATGTGATGGTACAATACGATCGATAGGAGCGTCCAAACCCGCTACATGGAGCCTCGAGATGGTTCAGGGCTACGTCGGGCTGCTCGTCGCGATGCTGCTCACCGGGCTGCTGGCCTACCAGGCCATCCGCGCCGAGCGAGGCTCGCGGCTACGACAGACCTATAGCCTGGCCGCGGGCGGCTTCGGGATCATCCTCGCCCTCAACCTGCTCTGGTCCCTGGGCATAGAGGTGGGCCTGCTGGCCAACGTGCTCAACTTCGCGGCCGTCGCTATGCTGATCGGCGCGGTCGCCTCATACGCCCTCGCCGTGCTCAACGGCGAGTTCAGCGCCAAGATCCGCCAGGCCAAGGAGTACACCGCCGGCGAGCGGGCGCGCTACGCCCAGCAGCGCCGCGAGCGCGAGCAGGCGACCGGCGGCCAGTCGGAGCTCCCGGCAGGCGAGGACAAGGCGGGATCGTAGTAAGGCCAGGACACACACGATGACTACCGACCTCGAGCAGATCGGCCGCCGGGCCAGGGCGGCCTCCCGGCGGCTCGCCAGCCTCGACCGGGCGACCAAGGACGCGGCGCTGCATGCGATCGCCGACGAGCTCCTCGCTCGCCAGGAGGCGATCCTGGCCGCCAACGCGGCCGACGTGGCGGCGGCCAGGGCCGCGGGCACAGGCGACGCGCTGATCGACCGCATGCTGCTGACCGCCGAGCGGCTGGCGGCGATCGCCGCCGACGCCCGTAGTGTGGCCGGGCTGCCCGACCCGGTGGGCGAGGTCTTCGACGCCGCCGAGCTGCCCAACGGCCTGCGGCTGCACCGACGGCGCACGCCCCTGGGCGTGGTGGGCGTGATCTACGAGGCCCGCCCAAATGTGACCGTCGACATCGCCACGATCTGCCTCAAGACGGGCAACGGGGCCATCCTGCGCGGCGGCAGCGACATCGCCCGTAGTGTGGCCGCGATCACCGCGGCGATCCAGGCGGCCCTGGCCCGGGCCGGCCTGCCCGCCGACGCCGTGCAGAGCATCACCGACCCCGACCGCGAGCTGGTGGGCCGGCTGCTGCGTCTCGACCGCTATGTCGACATGATCATCCCGCGCGGCGGGGCTGGCCTGCACCGCTTCTGCGTCGAGAACGCGACTATCCCGGTGATTACGGGCGGCATCGGCGTCGTGCACATGTTCGTCGAGGCCACAGCCGACCTCGCCCGAGCCGTGCCGGTGATCCGCAACGCCAAGGTCCAGCGCCCCAGTGTCTGCAACGCCCTCGACACCCTGCTCGTGCAGCGCGAGGTGGCCCCGGCCCTGCTGCCCGCCGTCGCCGCAGAGCTCGACGCGGCCGGCGTCGAGCTGCGCTGCGACGAGGAGAGCCTGGCCATCCTCGCCGACCAGCCGGGGGCTGCGCGCTGGCGCCTGCGGGCCGCCGCCGAGGACGACTTCGGCACCGAGTTTATGGCTCTTGTGCTCTCGGTGAAGGTCGTCGCGGGGCTGGACGAGGCGATCGACTTCATCGCGGACTACAGCTCGGGCCACACCGAGGCGATCCTCACCGAAGACCCCGCGGCCGCCGAGCGCTTCACCCGCGAGGTCGACGCCAGCGCGGTCTTCGTCAACGCGAGCACGCGCTTCAACGACGGCGGCCAGCTTGGGCTGGGGGCCGAGGTGGCGGTCAGCACCCAGAAGCTCCACTGGCGCGGTCCGATGGGCCTGGTGGCCCTCACCACCTTCAAGTGGGTCGGCGCCGGCGACTATACGGCGCGCAGATAAGCCTATGCACACCCTGCACCTGGCGCACCTCTACCCGGCAGAGATGTCGATCTACGGCGATCGCGGCAATGTGATCGCCCTGGCCCAGCGCTGCGCCTGGCGCGGCATCGACCTGATGGTGACCCCGGTCGAGCCGGGCGACAGCGTCGACTGGCTCAGCTTCGACATGGCCTTCTTCGGCGGTGGTCAGGACAGCGGCCAGGCCCTGATCGCCCGGGATCTGCTCGAGCGCCAGGGCCCCGGCCTGCGGGCGGCGATCGAGGACGGCCTGGTGGCCCTGGCGATCTGCGGCGGTTACCAACTGCTCGGCCACTACTTCATCACCCACACCGGCGAGCGGCTGCCCGGCCTGGGCGTGATGGACATTCACTCGGTGGGCGGCAAAGAGCGCCTGATCGGCAATATCGTGGTCGAGGCCGAGCTGGCCGGGGCGCCCGTGCGCTTGGTGGGCTTCGAGAACCATAGCGGCCGCACCTACCACGGGCCGGGGGTGCGCCCCCTCGGGCGCGTGATCGCCGGCCACGGCGACAACGGCGAAGACGGCCTGGGCGGCGGCGTCTACAAGCACGTCTACGGCTGCTACCTCCACGGGTCGCTGCTGCCCAAGAACCCGCAGCTCACCGACCACCTGATCGGGCTGGCCCTCGCCCGGCGCTACGGGCCTGCGGCCGCCCTCCCCGCCCTCGAGGCCGAGCTCGAACTGAGGGCTCAGCAGGCGATGGTGACGCGCCTCGTCGCCTAGAGCGATAGGACAGGAAGCCACATGACGACCTACTCTCTCACCGGCGGCGATCTGGACGAAGCAGAGGCTGCCGCCGCGATTGCGGCCGTAGCCCTCCTCCTGGAGGCCGAGGCCGCAACCACCCTGGACGCCCCGCAGCCCGCGGGTCGCGCGGCCGGCTGGAACGCGGCCGCCAGGCTGATTGCCCAGGGTTTGATGCCCACCCGCGTCCCGACCACGCCACGCTGGGGCACCATCGAGCGCCTGCGCCGGGCCGGCCGCGGCCGCGGCGGCGTCGTCGGACAGTAGCGCGCCGGCCCCGAGCGCGCCGCGGGCGCCAAGCCATGTCGTTCGCCCAGGCTCTCACCTGCGTCGAACCCTCCCATATAGACACCCTGCATGAAGCTAACCTATACCGACTACCTCGAGCTGCCCGCCTCGCCTGACATCACAGCGACAGCCCTGGATGACCACGACCTCTGGGCGCAGCTGCTCGGCGCAGAGCGTCTGGGTGAGCTCTGGCGCTATGGCTCCGAGCTGTACTCTGTGCGCAGGCTGAACGCCGACCCCACAGCCCTCAGCTGGCGGGCCGAGAGCGTCACCGGCCTCGGCCCGCGCCTCGAGCTCGACCTGGCCCTGACGGGGGCGGTGATCTCGACCCACGCCGCCCTGCGGGTGAGCCTCGAGCTGCCCGGGCCGCGCCTCCCCTGGCGCGAGGCCCAGGCGCGCCTCGCGCTGCACCGGGTCGCCCGCACAACGTGGGCCGGCCTGGCCGAACGCTTGCGCGCCCGCGAGGCCGCCCTCGCGCCGGCGAACCTGGCGGCCGTGGCCGTCGAGGCCGGCGGCCTCGCGGATGACGAGACCCCCCTCGCCCTGGCGACAGCCACCCCCGCCCAGCTCGCGACCGTCGAGCGCCTGCAAGCGCGCTACCCGCAGACCGTCGAGCACTTCCTGGCCATGGGCGCCCTGGAGCACCTCGAGCGGGTGGCCCGTCTCGAGCAGGGCTGGGAGCGGATCCTACGCGGCGAATATGACCTCGGCGTCCACGAGCTGAGCCAGACGCAGCCCGCAGCGCTCGACTATGACCTGATCTACGCCGGCGGGGGCCTGGGCCTGCTGCACGCGGCGGTGATGGCCGCCCGCCACGGGCGCCGGGTCATGGTCTTCGACCGCAGCGAGGTCGGCTGCGCCCACCGCGAGTGGAACATCAGCCGCGACGAGCTGAAGGCCCTGGTGGCGACCGGCGTGGTGAGCTGGGAGGACCTCGACGCGGTGATTATGCGCGAGTACCGCGACGGCCTGGTGCGTTTCTTCAACCGGCCGGGCAGCGATGTGGCCGGCGAGGACCTGTGGATGCCCGAGGTGCTGAATGTGGCCCTCGACGCGGGGGCCCTGCTACGCCTGATGCGTCGCAAACTCGAGGCGGCGGGCGGGGCCATCCTGAGCGGCAGGGCCTTCCGCAAGGTGCAGGCCAGCGCGACAGGCCCCATGGCCGTCACCGTCGAGCTCGAGGACCTGGCCAGCGGCGCGACCGAGCGCTTCAGCGCGCGGCTGCTGCTCGACGGCATGGGCAGCACCTCGCCCCTGGCCCTGCGGCGCCACGCCGGCCACCCCTTCGCCGGGGTCTGCCCGACGGTCGGCACCGTGGCCGCGGGCTTCGCCGAGGGCTCGGCCAGCGACGAGGTCGACCTGAGCCTGGGCGACATCCTGGTGACTGTGGCCGACGCCCAGCGGGGCGAGCAGCTGATGTGGGAGGGCTTCCCCGGCCGCGACGACGAGCTGACGGTCTACCTGTTCTACTACTCGACGGTCGCGAAGGCGGGGGCAGGCTCGCCGGCGGGCGGGCTGCACCCCGACTCGCCGCGCTACTCGCTGCTCGACCTCTTCGAGCAGTACTTCACCCTGCTGCCGACCTACAAGCGGGCCGGGCCCCACTTCCGGCACCTCAAGCCGGTCTATGGCTACATCCCGGGCCGCCACAGCCTGCGCACCCAGGAGGCACCGCTGCTGCGGGGCGTGCTGCCCGTGGGCGACTCGGCCGCCCAGCAGAGCCCCCTGACCTTCTGCGGCTTCGGCTCGCACGTGCGCAACCTGCGCCGCACCACCGCCCTGCTCAACTACGCCCTCGACCACGACCTGCTCGAGCCGGGGCAGCTCGGGTCGATCAACGCCTTCCAGACCAATGTCTCGCTCAACTGGGTCTTCAGCCGCTTCATGCACCCCTGGAAGGGGGCCGACGACGTCAACCGGCTCCAGAACCTCTTCCTCGAGGTGCTGAGCGAGCTCGGCCCCGAGCGGACCACACGCTTCTACCGCGACCGCATGCGCTGGGAGGACTACCACCCCATGCTCTTCGGCGTGCTGCGGCGCTGGCCGCAGATCCTGCTCGCCTCGTGGGGGGTCCTCGGGGCCGACGGCATCGTCCAGTGGGCGGGCGACTACCTGCGCTTCAGCGCGGTCGCAGCCGGGGCCGCCCTGGCCCGTCTCGGCGGCCCCGGCGCCGAGGGCCGGCTCACGGCCCTGGCCGACGCGGCGACCCCGGCCCTCGGCCTGCGCGTGCGCTCGCGCTACGAGGAGTGGCGAGCCATGGGCTGGATCTAGCCCGCGCGGCCCTACTTGAGGACCCAGGCCTTCCACTCGACTTCGAGCTCGTCGAAGCGCTTGCCGTAGATGCCCAGGTAGTCGGACGAGGCGGGGTAGTTCTGGCCGGTCAGGTAGAGCCGATCGAACTTCTCGCGGCCGTAGGCGTCGATCAGATACTCGACGAAGCTCGCCCACTGGTAGTAGATCTTGTTCATATCGCCCATCGAGAGGCCGACATAGCTCTCGTTCAGGGGGATGTTCTCGCCCCGCTGCACCCAGGGGCGCACGAAGCTGCGAAAGTCGGGCGCATCGCCGAGCCAGTAGGCCCCCGCGCCCCAGGTGGCGACGCCCTCGAGCAGCACCAGGTCGGCCTTCAGGTGCAGATCGCCGTAGCGGTCGTGGCTGAGCTGGTGCACATACTCGTGGGCCAGGATGTTCACGGCGCGGCTGATCGGCAGGTCGCGGCAGGTGAAGACCTGCACCGTGCGTACGTCGGTGTAGGCGATGCCGTGCAGGCCGCAGGTGGGCTCGAGGCCGACGTAGGTGTTGATCACACCCGTGGGGGCCGTGCCGAAGCGCTGCACGACGTAGGCCAGGGCCCGCTCGAGGTCGGCGGCCATGCGCGCCTGCTCTTGCTCGGTGAGCAGCCCGTCCGCAGCGACAATATGCAGGCCCTCGGAGCGCGAGGCGTAGCGACCGGCCAGGGGTGCGGGGGTCGGGGTAGGCGCGCCATCGGGCACGGGCCGCTCGGCCGCGCCGGGCAACTGCTGCACCGCCGAGGCGGGCGCAAAGCGCGGCGGCGGGGGGGTGCGCGCCGCGAAGAGCCAGGCCATCACTACGAGGAGCGAGGCCAGGGCGATAGGCCCGAGGGCTGAGCGCGGGATGTTGGGCGTGGGCAGCACTACTCGACCGCGACCTCGTAGGCGGCGCGCTCGCTGGTGTGGGGCGTCGAGCCGACCACGACGAGCACACCCTGCTCTCCAGGGGCAAAGGTCGCCGTCGCCAACCCGGCGGCGTCGACAGACAGGGGCTCGACGCTGACCGAACCGTCGGGGGCGGTGCGCACGAGGCGCAGCTCCCAGAGCTGGGGCAGATCGCCGTCGACCCTGACGAAGCCCTCGCCCTGCCAGCCGCCGTCGCCGGCCTCGACATCATCGCTGTAGCCGAGCTCGGGGATGCTGAGATCGTCGATGAGCATGCCCGGCGCGTTGAAGGCCTGGTCGTTAATCTGCCAGAAGCGCACTAGGATCTCCTGGCCGGCGTAAGGCGAGAGGTCCATGCTCTCGTCGACCCAGGTGCCGCGCACCCCGTCCTCGACGGAGAAGTCGGGCTGGCCGCTGACCCCGGTGATGCCATGGCCGAAGTTGACACCCTGGGGGTCGTCGGTGGTGGTGAGCGTGCCGGGCAGCGTCTCCCAGGTGGCCCCGCCGTCGGTCGAGACGCTCACGAAGGCATAGTCGTACTGATCCTCGATCTCGTACCAGGTGGAGAAGTTGAGCGTCGCCGCGCTGAGGCCGCGCAGGTCGAAGGCGCGCGTGAGGGTAGCCAGCGAGTCGTCGCTGCGGCCGCTCCACCAGGCGTAGCGCCCGCGGGGCATCTCGGCGACGAGGGGTACCGTAGTCGCGCCCTCGAAGCTGACGCGCGTGGCGCCGACCGGGATGGCGAAATAGTCGACGCCGAACTGGGCGACGTCGCCGCTCTCGCTCGAGCCGGGGAAGAGGTCGTAGGGGAGGGCCTTATCGGGGAGCAGGTCTGGCAGGCCGTGGCCCGTAGCGTAGGTGTAGCGACCGTCGGCGAGGGTGGGGCTATCGATCAGGTTGGCCACGGCCCAATCGGTGACCAGCTGGCCAAAGCTGGTGATATCGGGCCTGGACTGAGCGGCCAGGTCGACGAAGGCCTGCAGGTTATCGCCGGCATCGGCCTGGATCAGAGGGCGCAGCTGCTCTTCGCCGGCGTACTGGGCGTAGATATAGCGCATGAACAGGTGGGCCGCGCCGTAGTGGAGCCCGGAGGCGCCTGGAGCCGTGGACCAGTGGGTGAGCTGCACATCGGGGCTCGAGACGTAGAGGCCGGCGAGGCCGCCGCTGAGGTAGCCGTTGAGGTCCTGGGAGAGCTGCGAGGCGCCCTCGTTGAACCAGATCGCGCTGCCCGGCTCCTCGTTCTGGTGGATCATGTGCTGGAACTCGTGCGAGAGCGTATCGAGGTAGCTGGGGTTGGCGAAGTCGATCAGGTCGAGGTTCATGAAGACCATCTCGCGCTCGTTGCTGTAGCGGTTGATCTGGCGCGGCAGCGAGTCTTGCGAGGAGAAGTAGCCGAGGACCTGGCCGCTGGGGTCGCGAGCGTTGAGGATGGTCACGCGCAGGTCGCCGTCGACGCCGGGCTGGGCCTCGGAGCCGAAGATCTCGCGGGTGCGCGGATAGATCTCCTCCTCGAAGGTGCGGGCGGCCCGCTCGAGATCGGCCTGGTCGTAGGGCATGCCCTGCTCGACGTACATGAGGGCCACAGGCCCGGCGTAGCGCAGCTCGGCCTGGATCTCGTACTGGGTGTTCGAGGCGAGGTCGGTGACATAGAAGGGCTGCACATCGCCGACGGCGACGGTGAGCGGGCTGGTGCTGGCCACGGTCGGGCAGGCCTCGGGGGCGGCCCGGCAGCTGCCGAGGGCCCGTGCGAGGGCGATCGGATCGCGCAGGGGGCGGTCGGGGTCAAGAGCGGCGATCTCGTCGAGCCCCGTGGGCGCCCCGGCCGCCGGCGCGGGGGTGGCGGGTGGGGCTGTGGGCTGCGACACCGTAGGCGCGGGCGTACCGCCGATCGGGATGGGGGTCGGGTTGTCGGCCACGGCCGAGACGGCCGGGGCGGAGGGCACGGCGAGCGCAGGCGTCGGCGCAGGATCTGTGGGCACGGGCTGATCAGCGCCACGCGGCGTGCAGGCGCCAATCAGCAGGGCGCAGACCGCGACGAGGAGGCTACGAGTTTTCATAGGGTTATTGTACCGCCCCGCAGCCAGGCGACGCAACTACGCGCCCCCCACTCCTGGCTGAGAGTGGGGGGCGCGTAATGTCTTGGACGAAGCGGCGCGGACTAGGCGGCCAGGGGCGTGCGCGAGGTCATGCCGCGCAGGCGGGCGATGCGCTCGCTGGTCTGGGGGTGGGTGCGGAAGAGCGAGCCGAGGCCGCCCACGATCGGGTTGATGATGTACATGTGCGAGGTGGCGGGGCTGGCCTGCATCGGCACGCGGCCCGCGGCCCACTCGAGCTTCTCGAGGGCGCTGGCGAGGGGCAGCGGGTCGCCGAGGATGCGAGCGCCACCGGCGTCGGCCGCGTACTCGCGCGAGCGCGAGATGGCCATCTGGATGATCATGGCCGCAATGGGCGCAAGGATCATCATCAGGACGCCGCCGACCATCCCCGCAAGACCGCCCTCCTCCTCATCGTCCTGGCCCGAGAGGCCGGCGAACATCATGCCCCACATCGCCATATCGGCGAGCATGGTCACGGCGCCGGCGATGGTGGCGGCGACGCTGGAGATCAGCGTATCGCGGTGCTTGATATGGGCCAGCTCGTGGGCGATCACGCCGGCCAGCTCGTCGCGGGTGAGCAGGCGGGCGATGCCCGTCGTCACAGCGACGGCGCCCTTCTCGGGGCTGCGGCCGGTGGCGAAAGCGTTGGGCGTCTCGCTATCGATCAGATAGACGCGCGGCTTGGGCAGGCTGGCGCGCAGCGAGAGCTGCTCGACCATCTGATGCAGCTCGGGGGCCTCGGCGGGCGAGACCTCGCGGGCGCCGCTCATGCGCAGGGCGAGGGAGTCTGAGAACCACCAGGCGCCCATATTCATCGCCAGGGCGAAGACCAGGGCGATGATCATGCCGGTCTGACCGCCGAGGGCGCCGCCAATGACGACGAAGAGCCCGGTGAGGCCGGCCAGCAGAATTGTGGTTTTAAAGCTATTCCAGATTTGCATTGCTCAACTCCACCTGTAAGGCTTGCATTCGAGCCTACACTCGTACACGTATCCAGTATAGTGGCCTGTGCGCGCGCCGTTTAGAGCGCAGCTCCCCCCGCCCCTCGGGAAGAAATACATACGACGCAGATGCGCGTCACGGCGCAGAAAAAGGGCCCGCCCTGATAGGCCGGCCCGCGGGGTTGAGCTGAGAGAACCGGGTGGCTAGATGACCTCGGGGGGAGGGACGAGGCCGCGCTGAACCGCGACAATGGCGGCCTGGGTACGATTGCTGACCCCCAGCTTCTGGAAGATCTCGCTCAGGCGGTTGCCGACCGTCTTCTCTGAGAGGCTGAGCTTGAGGGCGATGGCGCGGTTGTCGTCGCCTTGGGCGACGAGGGCGAGGATGTCGCGCTCGCGCGGGGTGAGCAGGTCGGCGGCCGAGGGGGCGTTCTCGCCGCGGCGCAGCAGGTCGAGGACGCGGGCCGCGGCGCTGCCGGCCAGGGCGGCCTCGCCGCGATGGACGACCCTGATCGCCTCGATCAGCTCGCCCGAGTCGGCATCCTTGAGCAGGTAGGCATTGGCGCCGGCGCGCAGGGCCTCGAGGACGGTGCGCTCGTCGCGGTGCATGGTGAGCACGACGGTGCGGGTGGAGGGGCTGGCGGCGGCGATCTGGCGGGCGGCCTCGATCCCCGTCACCCCGGGCATCGAGATATCGAGCAGGGCAATGTCGGGGCGCTGCTCACGGGCCTGGGCCACTGCGGCCACCCCGTCGCTTACTTCGGCGACGACCTTGAAACCGCCCTTGCGCTCGAGCAGCTCGCGCAGGCCCTGGCGGAACATCGTATGGTCGTCGGCAATGAGGATTGTTATCGTCTCAGTCATGGTTGGGAGGATCGCTGTTCGGGCCCGGGGCCCTGTGAGCTACATTCATCGACGCACCTTGCATGATACCATCACTTCCCAAAACGTGTGAGGGGGGAGTTCTCCCCGCGGCGACTGAGGACGAACAACCGGGGGCGCCGGGAGATGCTCAGATCTCTCGGCGCCCCCGGCGCTGACGATGGCTAGTTCCGCCCAGCCTGATCCCTGGTGAAAACCCGCCGCTTATTTCTGCCGACGTGTACTAGAGAGCGCTCTCGGCGCGGCGGCCGTTGGGGCGGGCGGGGCGAGACTGCCACTCGCTGAGCAGCATGCGGGCCTGCTCGTCGCTGAGGTCGGCCCCGGCGATACCGAAGCGGCGCTCGGTCTCCTCGTCGAGGTCGAGGGAGCGAGCCTGGGCGAGGCGGACGAGGGCCTGGATCTGGCGCTCGCTGGCGGGCTGGCTGCCCTCGGCCAGGGTCTCGGCGGCGGCGCGGGCGCGGTTGTCGGCGTTGTAGCGGGCCCGCTCGTCGGACAGCTTCTTCAGGCCGTCGATGAAGCTCGAGGCCTGGCCCTTGGTCATGGTGACCAGGTCGACGCCGTGCTCGCCGGCGTAGCCGGCCAGCTCCTCGTTGCTCCAGGTGAGGTTATCCTGGAGGGTGGCGATATAGTTGCGCTGCTTGTCGCTGGCGGGGGCGTCGGGGTCGCGCACGGTGATCGGCGAGCCCGCGCCCTGGGCCTCGCGCACCATCGCGATCTGCTGCTCGACGGCCTCGCGCTGGGCGCGGTAGATGCGCAGACCAAGCTCTACCGCCTGTTGCACCTCCGCGTCGGAGGCGTCGATCGGCAGAGTGATCGTCTCCTCGAGGGTGACGAAGTCCTCGCCGAGGCGAACGGCGGCCCTGTAGGTGCGGGTGACGCTGCGCTCATCTTTTGGGGTGGCCATGGGGGTCTCCTTGCCGGTGGCGCCGGCCGGCGGCGCCGCTGCCGGTCATACTCAGACTTTCCGTATGCGTTCGTACTTTGCGTAACGGGGGCGCTGCGCCCCACCTCTCTGTCGCCCGGCCTGCATCGCAGGAGGCTTTCATTATAGCACATCTGTTCCCAATACGCAAGGCGTTGCACCGCCCCGGAACCGGCTTCACGCAGGCAGGGCGGCCTACAGGCCGCGCAGAACGACCTGCCCGGCCTCGAGGCGCTCGACCTGGGCCAGGGCGGCCACGGGCACGCTCAGGGCCTCGAGGCCGGCGCGACCGTGCTGAAAGAGCTTCTCGACCACAAAGCCGGCGGCGACCAGGGTAGCGCCGGCCTCGGCGACCAGTTCGGCCAGGGCCACGGCGGTGCGCCCATTGGCCAGAAAGTCGTCGACCAGCACCACGCGGGCGCCGGCCGGCAGGTAGCGCCCCGAGATCACCAGACGCACCTGGCCGCCCTTGGTGGGCGAGGGCACCACGCGCGAGAGGGCGGGGGCCTCGACCTCGGGCGAGTACTTTTTGGCGTAGACCATGGGCACGCCGAGGGCCATGGCCGTGGCCAGGGCCGGGGCGATTCCGCTGGCCTCGGCCGTCAGCACCAACTCGGGGGCGAGGGGCGCCAGGCGGGCGGCCAGGGCCGCGCCGATCGCCGCCATCAGCTCGGGCTCGATGCGGTGGTTGAGGAAGTGGTCGATCTTCAGGATGCGATCGTCGATCACCGTCGCCTCGGCGCTGATGCGGCGAACCAGGGGCAAGAAGGGGGCCGATAGCTCGATGGACGGGGTGTCGTCAACGGGCATCACCGAGGTCTCCTTTGCGCGGCGTGACCGCGAGCGGCCGTCGGGCGTCTGTAGCAACGCGTACCAATATGGTACGTTGCGCGCCACATGGGGCTATGTTACCATAGGGAGAAGCGCCGCTGCCTGTCGCCAGGACAGGCCCTTTTTTATGTTCGGGAGAAGCTCGTATGTCAATGGGAGTCGCCTACACCCTGACCGTGCGCTGTGAAATCGACAACCGCCCCGGCATGCTCGGCCGGCTGACCACGCGCATCGGCGAGGTAGGCGGCGATATCGGCGCCATCGACATTGTACGGGCCGAGCGCTCGCTACTGGTGCGCGACATCACCGTGCGCGTCCAGGACGAGCAGCACGGCGAGACCCTGGTCGCGGCGATCGGCGATCTGCCCGGGATCAGCGTGCTGAATGTGAGCGACCGGGTCTTCCTGGCCCACCTGGGCGGCAAGCTGGCCGTCCAGAGCAAGGTCGCCCTCAAGACCCGCGACGACCTCTCGATGGCCTATACGCCCGGGGTCGCCCGCGTCTGTAGCGCAATCGCCAACGACCCGCGCAAGGTCTTCGACCTGACCTGGAAGAGCAACAGTGTGGCGGTGGTGAGCGACGGCAGCGCCATCCTCGGCCTGGGCAACCTCGGCCCCGAGGCGGCCATGCCGGTGATGGAGGGCAAGGCCATCCTCTTTAAGGAGCTGGCCGACATCGACGCGGTGCCGATCTGCCTGCGCTCGCAGGACCCCCAGATCATCGTGCAGACGGTCGAGCAGCTGGCCCCAGGCTTCGGCGGAATCAATCTCGAGGATATTGCCGCGCCAAGCTGCTTCATCGTCGAGGGGCTGCTACACGAGAGCCTGGACATCCCGGTGATGCACGACGACCAGCACGGCACGGCGGTGGTGGTGCTGGCGGCCCTGCGCAACGCCCTGCATATCGCCGGCAAAGATTTGCGCCAGGTCCGGGCCGTGGTCAACGGGGTGGGCGCCGCCGGCACGGCGATCATCCGGGCCCTGCTCGAGGCCGGGATCGGCGAGGTGACCGCCGTCGATCGCCACGGCATCCTCGCCGAGGGCGACGACAAGCTCCAGACCCCCATGCAGCGCATCATCGCCTCGCAGACCAACGGCGAGGGGCGTCGCGGCGGGCTCGAGGCGGCCCTGCGCGGCGCCGACGTCTTCGTCGGCGTGTCGAAGGGCAATATCCTCACCCAGGCGATGGTCCAGAGTATGGCCGTCGACCCGGTGATCTTCGCCCTGGCCAACCCCATCCCCGAGGGCGACCCCGAGATGCTGCGCCAGTACGCCCGCGTGGTGGCCACAGGCCGCTCGGATCAGCCCAATCAGATCAACAATGTCCTGAGCTTCCCCGGCATCTTCCGCGGCGCCCTCGATGTCCACGCCCAGAAGATGACGACGGGCATGCGCCTGGCCGCCGCCGAGGCCCTGGCCGGGGTCATCCCCGCCGACGAGGTGAGCGAGGAGTATATTATCCCCAGTGTCTTCAACCGCGCCGTCGTGCCGGCCATCGCCGCCGCCGTGGCCCAGGCCGCCCTCGCCGAGGGCGTGGCCCGCCGCGAGCATCTGCCCGCTTCTCGCGGGGGGGATTAGCACACACGGGGCGCACACGTGGGGCGCACACATGGGTGCTTGGGCGCACACATGGGTGCGCCCCTACGGGGGGCTGGGCGCACACATGGGGGCGCCCTAGGCCGCGTCGATCAGGCGCACCCGCGGCGCCGTTAGGCGCACGCCTACCTCGCGGCCAGGCGTTGGCGGGCTCGTGGGGGCGCTTTTGATGATCGGCCCCTGCTCGGGCAAGGTCCGCGCTGTGAATGACCAGTAGACCGATTCCGGGAACGGCCGCGTCGGCGCGGACGGGTTGGGGTTGAGCTCGGGGCTGCTGTACCAGCGGCGTGGTTTCATCGGGCGCTCCACGAAACGAGGGCGGCGCAACGACCGACGACAGGGGCTCGTAAAGGCTTACACTTTACGATTGCCGATACTACTGATATAACTCGTACTACCGGCTTAGGGCGACAACGGGGAGGGGGAAAGCCCCCTCCCCGTTGTAAAGTTTGGATCGCCATTATACTCGGGCCATGAACGGCTGTCAATCGCCGGATTCGCCCATGCGGGCGCAAAAAAGCCCCTCAGTCTTCGCAGACCGAGGGGCTGGCGGTAGCTGTGTCAGGGGATGGTCGCAGGGAGGGCAAGCCCTCCCTGAAACCCCCTTGCCCTCCTACGGCGTGCCGCAAGCATAGCTTGCGAACAGCTAGCGCCCGCGGTTGCGGTTGCGCAGGAAGGGCGGGATATCGAGGTCGTCGCCGCTGCTGAAGCTGGGGGCGACCCGCGGCTGGGGCTGGGGCTGGGGCTGGGGCGTCGGACGCTGCACCGGCTGAGCGGCGGGCTGCTGCTGGGCGGGCGCGTGGCCGGCGCTGGTGGCCTGACCCGGGTACGAGCGGGTGCGGGCGACATTGGGCTTGTTCAGGTCGAAGCCCGTGGCGATCAGAGTCACCTTGACCTCGCCGGCGGCGTAGGCCGGGTCGATCACGGCGCCGACGATGATGTTGGCGTCGGGGTCGACCTGCTTGGCGACGATGTCGGCCGCCTCGTAGACCTCGAGGATGCCCAGGTCCTCGCCGCCGGTCACATTGAAGAGGACACCCTTGGCGCCGTCGATGCTCACCTCGAGCAGGGGGCTGGCGATGGCCATGTTGACCGCATCGACCATGCGGCTATCGCCCTTGCCGAAGCCCATCGCCATCAGGGCCGAGCCCTGCTGGGCCATGATCGTCTTCACGTCGGCGAAGTCGACGTTGATCAGGCCGCGCTGGGTGATCAGGTCCGAGATGCCCTGGATGCCCTGGCGCAGCACATTGTCGGCCATCTGGAAGGCCTGGGTGAAGGTGGTGTTCTTGCTGGCGGTCTGCAGCAGGCGGTCGTTGGGGATGACGATCAGGGTGTCGACCACGGGGCGCAGCTGCTCGATGCCGGCCTCGGCGGTCTTGCGGCGGTGGTTGCCCTCGAAGGTGAAGGGGCGGGTGACCACACCCACGGTCAGGGCGCCCAGGTCGTGAGCGATCCCGGCGATGATCGGCGAGGCGCCCGTGCCGGTGCCGCCGCCCATGCCCGCGGCCACGAAGACCATGTCGGCGCCCTTGAGCTGCTCGTAGACGTCCTCCTGGTTCTCCTCGGCGGCCTTCTGGCCGATCACCGGGTTGCCGCCCGAGCCGAGGCCGCGGGTCAGCTTGTCGCCGATCCTGATGCGCACCGGGGCCAGAGAGTGCATCAGGGCCTGCACATCGGTGTTAACGGTCATGAACTCGACGCCCTGCACCCCGTCGGCGATCATGCGGTCGACGGCGTTCGAGCCGCCGCCGCCCACACCCACCACTTTGATCTGCGCGAAGTCTTCGTAGCTGAACCCGCCACTGTTGCGGTCGACCATCTTGCACTCCTCCTGTTGCACGTGTTGCGTAGTGCGCAGTGCGTATTGCCTGGCAATACGCAGCACGCAGCAGGACTCACGGAAGAAACTCTCTCAGCCAGCCCTTAAAGCGCTCGTAGACGTTGCCCCAGCGCTCGCGCTCGTCCGAGCGGTGGGTCGGGCCCAGCATCGCCAGCCCGTGGCGCGCCCCCCAGCGCAGCAGGCCCACGCCTGTCGCGTACGAGGGGCTGTCCAGCGAGTCGGCCAGCCCACTGAGCTCTGTGGGGACGCCGACCCGCACCGGCATGCCAAGCATGTCGCGCACCAGCTCGTCGAAACGATTGAGCTGGGCCGCCCCGCCCGTGAGCACAATCCCCGCGGGGAGCATGCCCTCGTAGCCGCTGCGCCGGATCTCGTTGTATATGAGCTCCACCACCTGCTCTGCGCGGGCCTGAATGATCTCATTGAGCAGGTGCCGGCTAATCTTCTGCTTCTCGCCGACCGTCAGGGTGTCGATCTCGATCTGGTCCTCTTCCTCGCCCCCGACGGGCGGGTCCCCCGCGATCGCGCTGCCATAGCGGATCTTCAGATACTCGGCGGTGTTGTGGGGCGTATGTAGTACGTAGGTGATGTCGTTGGTGAAGTGGTTGCCGCCCACCGAGACGACGCTGGTATGCCAGACGCCGCCCTGGACGAAGATGGCGATGTCGGTGGTGCCCCCGCCGATATCGACCAGCATGACGCCGCGGTCTTTATCCTCGGGGGTGAGCACGGCCTCGCCCGAGGCGAGGGGCTGCAGCACCAGGTCGTCGATCTCGACGCCCGACTTCTGGACGCTGCGGATGAGGTTCTGGATGGCCATCACCTCGCCAGTCACAATATGGGTCTCGACCTCCAGGCGGAAGCCGCTCATGCCGATCGGGTCGCGGATACCCTCGTGGCCGTCGACCACGTAGGCCCGCGGGATGACGTGGATGACCTCGCGCTGGGTCGGGATGGCCACGGCCTGGGCCGACTCGACGGCCCGGGCGACGTCGTTGCGCGAGATCTCGTGGTCGGGGCGCTGCACCGCCACGACGCCGCGGCTGTTGAGCGACGAGATATGCCGCCCGCTCACCCCGACGAAGGCGGTGCCGATGCGGTAGCCGCTCAGGCGCTCGGCCTTCTCGATGCTCGCGCTGATCGCGTTCACCGCGTCGTCGATATTGACCACGACACCCTTGTCGAGGCCCTTGCTCGCCGTGACGCCCACGCCGAGAATATTGAGCTTGCCCGTGTCGGCGACCTGGGCGACGATGGTACACACTTTGGTCGTTCCGACATCAATTCCGACGATCGTACGCTGCATGGCTGTCCTCGTCTTTTCGACGTTGCGGGCAACGGGCGAAAAGGGTTCGTATCAGGGGCCAGGCGCCGCGGTCGGGCTCAGGCCCGGGGCGCTCGCCACATCCTGGTAGAAGGGGTTATCCGGCCGTAGGTCGAGATAGGTGAAGCTGGTCTGATCTTTCAACAGCACGTCGAGCACCGCGAGCTTGCGCCCCAGGCTCTCGCTCTGCCCAAAGACGATGGTCTGCCCCGCCGGCGAGCGCACATAGACGCCCAGGCCGTAGTCCCAGCCGATCTGGGCGGGGGTGAAGCCCAGCTCCACAGGGAGCCTGAGGGCCAGCGATTGGGCCAGCGCGATCGCGTCCAGGTCGATCTGGTCGTTCGGGCTCAGCTGCATATGCGAGCTGTCGGCGACCACCAGCACGTCGGCTGCGGCGGGCTCGTCGGCGGCCGCGAGCACTTTGCCGGTGCCGTCGACGAGGTACTGGACCCCGCCGGCCTGCCAGCGCACCTCGGGCCGCCGCTCGACGATGCGGATGATCGCCCGGTCGGGCAGGGCCACCTCGACGGCGGCCGAGGCGACATAGGCATTTTCGCGCAGGCGCGCGGCGGCCACATCGTGGCGCACGAACCAGATTGGCAGGCCCTCGACGTCGGCCAGGGCGGCGACAGCCTGAGCATTGAGGGCGCTATTGCCCTCGACCTCGACCTGCCGCACGCTGAAGCGCGCGTCGGTGAACAGGTAGATCAGGGCCCCGCAGGCGCCCAGGAAGATCACGAGGCTGACGAGGCGCCCGCTGGCGAGCCAGCCCATAAGCGAGCGGCGCGGCCCAGGGGTGGCCTGGGGCCCATTGGCGGGCGCGGGGCCCCGCCGGCGCTGCCGGCGTGCGGCGAGGCGCTGGCGCGTATTTGGCTCGTTATAGTCCATAGGCGTATCGCTCATCTCGTGAGGGTCGCAGCGCGCTGCGCCCGTGCGGGGTGCCCAAGGCCCTAGCTGCGCTCCTCGGCCAGCTCGACCAGCCGGTCCAGCAGGGCCGCGTAGCCCAGCCCGCTGGCGGCCCACATCTTCGCGTACATGCTGATCGGCGTGAAGCCGGGCATGGTGTTGACCTCGTTCAGCCAGAGCTCGCCGCTCTCTTTGTCGAGCAGGAAGTCGACCCGCGCCAGCCCCGAGCCGTCGATCGCCAGGAAGGCCCTGACGGCCAGCTCGGCGACCCGCTCGGCCAGCTCGGCCGCGATCGGCGCCGGGATGAGGATCTGCGACTCGCCGTCGAGGTACTTGGCCGCGTAGTCGTACCACTCGCCCGAGGGAACCACTTCGCCCGGGACGCTGGCCACCGGGGCTTCGTTGCCCAGGACGCTGATCTCGATCTCGCGGGCCGGGATGCCCTGCTCGACCACGATGCGCCGATCATAGCGGGCGGCTTCGGCGAAGGCCGCCCGCAGGCCATCGCGATCCTTGGCCTTGCTGACTCCGACGCTGCTGCCCATGTTGGCCGGCTTGACGAAGACGGGGTAGCGCAGCTCGCCCTCGACGCGGTCGCAGGCCACCTCTACGCCGTGGTCGCGCTCGAGCTCGGCGCGGCGCACCAGCAGCCAGGGCAGCACCGGCAGGCCGGCGGCCACGAAGGCCGCCTTCATCAGGGCCTTGTCCATGCCCACGGCGCTCGCCGCGACCCCGCAGCCCACATAGGGCACCCCGGCGAGTTCGAGCAGCCCCTGGACCGTGCCGTCCTCGCCCATGGGCCCATGGAGGACCGGGAAGACGACGTCGACGCCCTGGGGCAGCAGGCGGGCCGCCGTGCGGGTGCTCGCGCCCGTGGCGAGCAGCTCGGCGCTCGCCGGCTCGACGGTCTGGGCCGCGTCCTCGGCGACCGGCCGGGGCGTGAAGCTGGTCGGCAACTGGGCCTTGTCGGCGGCCGCCACCAGCGCCGCGTGAGCCCCAGGGCCGGCGACCCAGCGCCCGTCCTTGGCGATGCCGACCGGCAGCACCTCGTAGCGGTCCGGGTCAAGGGCGGCCATCACGGCGTGGGCCGAGACCAGCGAGACCTCGTGCTCGCCGCTCTGCCCGCCGAAAAGGACGACAACGCGTTTTTTGCTCATAGGGTCATCTCGTCTCTGCTAAAGGATGCGCACCTCGAGCTCGAGCTCGACGGCAAACTGCCTCGCAACCTCGGCGCGGGCCAGGTCGATCAGGGCCAGGATGTCGGCGGCCGTCGCCCCGCCCGTGTTCACGATATAGTTGGCGTGCAGCGGGCTGATCAGCGCGCCGCCCATGGCCCGCCCCTTGAGGCCCGCGGCCTCGATCAGGCGCCCGGCGCTCTCGCCGGGGGGGTTCTTGAAGACACTGCCGCACGAACTGCCCGAGGGCGTCTTGCCCTTGCGCTGGGCGGCGATGGCGGCCATTGCCGCCGCGAGCTCGGCCGGGTCGCCCCTGCGCAGCCTGAAGGTCGCCGCCACAATCACGGGCGCGCCGGGGGCGGCAGCCAGGGGAGCGCTCTTGAGGATGCTCGTCCGATAGCCGTAGGCGAGTCGCTCGGCGGGCCAGGTCTCGAGCCGGTCATCGACCAGCAGCTCGGCGCTGTGCAGGATGCCGGCGGTATCGCCGCCGTAGCAGCCGGCGTTGCCGAAGACGGCCCCGCCGACCGTGCCGGGCAAGCCCTCGGCCCAGGTCAGGCCGGCCCAGCCCATCGCGCCGAGGCGCCTGGCCAGCCCCGCCATCGGGGCCCCGGCCTCGACCCGCAGCAAGGCCGTCTCGCCCTGCTCGTCGAGCTGCCAGCCCTGAGCCCTGTAGGAGGCGACCAGGCCGTCGAAGCCGGCGTCGCGCACGAGGGTGTTGGTACCCCGGCCCACCCAGGCGACCGGCAGGCCCTCGGCGCGGGCCCAGGCGAGCAAGCCCCGCGCCTCGTCGGGCGTGGCCGGCTCGGCGTAGAAACGCGCCGGGCCGCCCGCGCGCCACGAGGTGTGGCGCTCCATAGGCTCATGTTCGCGGATGGCGACTGACGGGGTCACGCCCGACCTCCCAGCTGGGCCAGCAGGGCCGGCCCGAGACGTTCGCCGTCGCCGGCACCCAGGGTCAGGACCACATCGCCGGGGCGCACCGCCTCGGCCAGGGCCGCCCCCGCGCTGAGGAGGTCGCCGGCGGCCCGGGCCTCGACCCCGGCGGCGGCGATACGCTCGACCAGGGTCCGGGCCAGGCCGTGGGCATCGCCCTGCTCGCGGGCGGCGTAGACATCGCCGACGAGCAGCAGGTCGGCGTCGCCGCAGGCCCCGGCCCAGTCGTCGAGCAGGGCGGTGGTGCGGCTAAAGGTATGGGGCTGCAGGTAGGCCACGATACGCCGGCCGGGGAACCGCGCCCGGGCGGCCGCCAGGGTGGCCCGGACCTCGGTCGGGTGGTGGGCGTAGTCGTCAATCACACTCACCCCGCCGGCCTCGCCCTTGAGCTCGAAGCGGCGGGCGGCGCCCCTGAAGCCGGCCAGGGCCGCGGCGGCGGCGGCCAGGTCGACGCCGACGAGCTCGGCGGCGGCCAGGGCGGCCAGGGCGTTGCGCACATTGTGGGCGCCCGGCACGGCCAGGCTCAGGCCGCCGGCGCGCTGCTGGGCCATGCGTCGCCGATTGTAGCGCCAGAGATCGAACGAAACCCCGCCGTCGGCCGTAGGCGTCACGCCGCTGGCCGTCCAGTCGAGGGGGGCCAGCCGGCACGAGACCGGGTCGCTGGCCAGGCGCTCCTCGATGCCATAGAGCGTCGCCGCGCCGAGGCCGAGGGCCATAGCCCCGTCGTCGTCGCCGCAGAGCACCAGGCGGCGCTGATCGGCCACGCCCTCGGCGAACTGCCGGAAGGCGGCCTGATACTCGTCGGCCGAGGGGTAAATATCGGGGTGGTCCCACTCGACGTTGGTGATCACCGCCACGCTCGGAGCGAGGGCGAGGAAGACCCGGTCATACTCGTCGGCCTCGATCACCAGGGGGGCGGCGGGGTCGCCCCAGGCCGCGTTGCCGCCGAGGTCGGGCACCTCGGCGCCAATCAGATAGCCGGCGTCGAGCCCGGCGCCGCGCAGGGCCACGGCGAGCATCGCGCTGGTGGTGGTCTTGCCGTGGGTGCCGGCCACAGCCACCACTGGCCGCTCGCGCGACCACTGGCGCCAGAGTTCGGCCCGGCCCACAACCGGGATGCCGGCGGCGCGCGCCGCCTCGAGCTCGACGTGCTCGGGTCGCACCGCCGCCGTCGCCAGGATGGCATCGGCCCCGAGCACATGCTCGGGGCTATGACCCTGGTAGAGCGTAGCGCCTCGGGCGGCCAGGGCGGCGGTCTGCCTGTTGGCGGCAGGGTCCGACCCGCTGACCGTATGACCCTGGTCGAGCAGGAGATTGGCGATGGCGCTCATCCCGGCGCCCGCGATGCCGACAATGTGGTAGCGCATACCTACTTCTTCCCGCCGCCGCCCGCCTGCCAGACTTTGGGGAAGTTGAAGACGATCAGGACGATGATAATCAGGAAGAAGATCGCGATCAGCGAGGGCATCAGCACGCTGATATTGGGCAGCGTATTGAGCAGTTCGGCGATCGGCCCACCGAAGCCGCCCCCGGCGTTCACGAACTCGTCCCAGAAGATCACCGCGGCGTTAGTCCAGAGCAGGACGATCAGCGCCCCGACGAAGAGGCCGAGGGGCTTGGCGAGGGGCTCGTTGGGGGCTCCGCGCCAGGTCGAGCGGTTGTTCTGGTTGAAGAAGAAGCCCAGCAGCACCGCCACGATGAAGGCGATGAAGCGGAAGAAGAGCGGGATCTGGAAGCCGCCCTCGATCACCGGGCCGAGCTGCTCGACCGAGTTCGGGTTCTGGCCGATGGCGAAGGCCGCGAGCCGGGGTCCGTTCTGCCAGAAACGATTGATCACATCGACGATGAAGTTGCCGCCCTGGACGACGGTGATGTAGCCGACAATCGTCCAGATGGCCACCGTGATCAGGTTGCGGAAGCCTTGCTGGTAGCCCCAGTACGCGCCCAGGGCCAGCAAGATCACCAGCAGGGCAAAGCCGCTGAGGTTGAGCGTAATGGTCGCCTGGGCCAGCGGAACCAGAGCAATCCAATCGTTGAACATGCGACCAGCCTCGATGGAAAACATCAGCCATCACTCCTTGCGGCGAGCCTGAGGAGCGCTTCAGCCAGACTCCGCGCCGCGTCCGGCCGAGCAAGCGCCCGACTCCGCTCTGCCATGTCTTGTCGCTCGTGTTTGTCGTCAAAGAGTCGGACCACCGCGCGGAAGAGGGCCCCCTCTTTGGGGCTTCCAGGACCAAGCATCTCGTCGTCGGCGACCTTCACCGCGGCGCCGCGGCGCACCAGGTAGTCGGCGTTCTCGTCCTGGTGCACGTAGGGGTAGGGCACCAGCACAGCCGGCAGCCCCGCCGCAGGCAACTCGGCCAGGGTCGAGGCTCCGCTGCGGCAGACTGCCAGATCGGCCGCGCCGAAGGCCGCGACCATGGATTGTTCACCATCTGCGAGATACTCATATAGCTTATAACGCATCCATAACCGCTCGGGCAACTGCTCGGCCGCCGCTCGCAGCCAGCTCACATCGCCCTCGCGCCCGCATACGTGAATGATCGCGCAGCGCTCGAGCAGGTCGGGCAGCAGGGCCTCGACGGCGCGGTTCACGCTGCGGGCGCCCCTGCTACCCCCATAGACCAGGATCACCGGCAGGTCGTCACCGAGCCCAAAGGCGCGCCGGCAGGCCGCCTTATCCAGCCCGAACAGCTCGCTCCGCACCGGGTAGCCGGTCACCAGCGCGCGCGGATGGCCCGGCCTGAGGCCCAGGCGGGGCAGGGCGTCCTCCACATTCACCGCCGTCAGGGTGGCGATGCGCGAGAGGAAGCGGACGGCCAGGCCGGGCACCACGTCGGGCAGGTAGACCATCGTCGGCACGCCCCGCGCCCGCGCCGCCAGGAAGAGCGGCACACACACATAGCCCCCGGTGCCCAGGACCGCCCGCGGCCGCAGCTCGCCGATCAGTCTGTGGGCCGCCAGCGTGCCCCGCGCGGTCGTCACAGCGCCGGCGGCCAGCCCGATCGGGCCGCGCCCGCGCAGGGCCGCCGCCGGGAGGGCCCGGAAGGGCAGGCTGCTCTCAGTTGTGACGATCCGCTCCTCCATACCGCCAACGCTCCCTACATAGACAAGGCGTGGGTTCGCCGCATCACCGACGCCGATAGCTGCGGCCACCGCTATGGCTGGGTAGACGTGGCCGCCCGTTCCCCCGCCACACAGCAAGATTGTTGAGGAAGGCGAGGGACGGGCCCCGGCGGATGATCGGGCCATCGGTGATCTCCTGGGGCTGGTGACGTACCATGTGGCGCGAGATGTTGAGCAGCACCCCAATCCCGATCATACAGGTGTACAGCGATGTGCTGCCGTACGAGAGGAAAGGGAGGGTCAGGCCGGTGAACGGGATGAGCGAGGTGGTGACGGCGATATTGATCAGGGCCTGGATGACGATCCAACTGGTGATGCCCACGGCCACCAGGGCCGCGAAGGGGTTGGGGGCCCGGCCCGCGATGCGGTAGCCCCTGTAGGCGATGATCGCGAAGGCGGCCATGACGGCCACCGTCCCCACCAGGCCCAACTCCTCGCCGATAATCGCAAAGATCGTGTCGGTGTGGGCCTGGGGCAGCCACTGGAACTTCTGGCGCCCCTGGCCGAGGCCCTGGCCGAAGATCCCGCCGCTGCCCAGGGCGTAGAGGGCGTGGGTCGGCTGGAAGCCGAAGGTGCTGTAGTACTTCTCGGGGTCCAGGAAGGCCAGGATGCGATAGTTGCGGAAGCCCATCACCCCGACCAGGAACCAGAAGGCCACGGCGCCCAGACCGAGGGCGCCGACAATATGCCAGAGGCTCGCCCCCGCCGCGAAGTAGATCGTGCCGCCGATCAGCACCAGCACCACGGTCGTCCCCAGGTCGGGCTGTAGCATCACCAGGCCGCAGACCAGACCGAGCATCACGCTGAATGGGATGAGGCCGTAGCTCACATTGCCGAGCTTCTCGCTGCGCCGCGAGAGCCAGTCGGCGAAGTAGATGATAATCGCCAGCTTGGCGATCTCTGAGGGCTGGATGCTGAAGAGGCCGAAGACCCCGCCCTCGCCCAGGCGGATCCACGAGCGCGAGTTATTGACCTCGGTCATCGACGCCGGCAGCACCAGCACCAGGAAGAGCATCAGCAGGCAGGCGCCCATCAGGTGGACCGAGTACTTGCGCCAGAGCCGGTAGTCGATACTCTGGGCCACCAGCAGGCCGACGGCGCCGATCGTCGCGCCGACGATCTGTCTCAGCAGGTAGTAGTACTGGTTCTCGTGCCGGTTGAAGGCCTCGACGAAGCTGGCGCTGTAGACCATCACCAGCCCGAAGGCCACCAGCGAGCCGACGGTGGCGAGCAAGACGTAGTCGGGCTTGTTGGCTCGTTCGGTCACGTCCGTATCTCCTTGCGCGGGCGCCTGGGTTGGATAGGTGCAGGCATGTCCGAGGCAGACGCGCCGCCCGAGACGGCCCGCCTGCACGATGCGCTCCGCCGCGGTTGCCCTCAGGCCGCGCCGGGGAGGAGCACGACGATCGCGAGCAGCAGCAGCCCCAGGGCCGCCGCGGCGCCCCAGCCCCAGGGCAGGTAGCGGCGCTCGAAGATGGGCGGGAAGAGGTCGCTGTTGACGGTCAGGCGCGGGGCCAGGGCCGCCCCGGCCGCCACCCCCGCCACCAAGCCGCCCAGATGGCCCCAGTTGTCGATCACCCCCGGCGAGGCGAAGCCGATGATCAGGTTGATCATGGCGATGGCGGCCATGCTCTGGACCTGGGTGCGGGCGAAGTCGCCGAGGGCCTTGCGGCTCAGGTAGAAGAAGATCCCCAGGCCGCCGATCAGGCCGAAGATCGCCCCGCTGGCGCCCACCGAGGGGGCCGGCGAGAAGAGGTACGAGGCGACGCTGCCGCCCAGTCCGGCGAGGAAGTAGAGGGCCAGGAAGCGCCGCGTACCGTAGATGCGCTCGCTCTCGGGCCCCAGGGCGAAGAGGGCGTAGCCGTTGAAGAAGATATGGACCAGGTTGGCGTGCAGGAAGGTCGCCGTGATCAGCCGCCAGTACTGGCCCTGCTCGATCAGGCTGTTCTCTTTGGCCCCCAGCAGGATGAGCGCCCCCAGCTCGGGCTGGAAGAGGCTGGCGCTGAGCAGGCAGCTCAGCACATACATCACCGCGATGAGGGCCAGAATGACCCACACGGCCCGCGGCCGGGCCCGCTGCAGGGTCTGGGCGGGCGGTCGCGGCGTGGGGATGGGGCGGGCCTCGCCGTAGATCGGGCCTGGCCCCGGCCCCGGGGGAACCCTGG
Organism: uncultured Oscillochloris sp.; assembly: GCA_964555675.1. Taxonomy (GTDB): domain Bacteria; phylum Chloroflexota; class Chloroflexia; order Chloroflexales; family Chloroflexaceae; genus CAIWXH01. The sequence continues at coordinate 9,443 of CAZKTU010000015.1, read as the reverse complement.
GTGGCGGCGCCTCGTCGGGCTGGCGTCTGGGCCCGAACTCGCCCTCGAGGCGTCGCAGGGCCCCCTCGAGCTCGTCGTTCTGGTCTGGTGGCTGGCTCACGGCGCTCCCGGCGTGGTCAGGGGTTGCATCCCTTTATCCTTCATCCTGCGGCGCGAGCTCGCCGACGATCCGGCGGAACTCCTCGCCGCGGTGAAACTCGTTGCGGAACATCCCGAAGCTCGCACAGCCGGGCGAGAGCAGCACCGTGTCGCCCGGCTCGGCGGCGGCCCGCGCGGCCCTGACCGCCGCGGCGAAGTCGAAGTAGGGCCCGATGACGGTCGGGCCGGCGGCCTGGGCCGCCGTCTGCTGGTCCCTCGGTCGCGGGCGCTGGGCCTCGACGGCCTGCAGCAGGCGCCCCGTCGCGCTCCCCTCGAGCAGCACCAGGGCCTTGACCCGGCCCGCGATCGCGGCGCCCAGAGCGCGGAAGTCGAGCTCCTTATCGGCCCCGCCGGCGATCAGCACGATGGGCGTCTCGATGGCCGTCAGGGCGGCGAGGGCGGCGGCCGGGTTAGTGGCCGTCGTATCGTTGACATAGCGGACCCCATCGAGCTCGCGCACCGGCTCGAGGCGGTGTTCGACCCCCCGGAAGGCGACCAGGGCCGCGCGGATGGCCGCCCCGTCGATCCCGAAGGCCCTGGCGAGGGCCGCGGCCAGCATCGCATTGTAGAGGTTATGGGGGCCGGGCAGGCTGACATCCTCGCGGGCGAAGAGCTCTTCGCCCTGGAAGGGGGTGGGCTCACCGAAGATCCCGCGCGCATCGGACCAGAGGACCGTACCGCGCCGCTGCTCGACCCTGGTGTCGACCACCCGCACCACCGGCTGCGGGTAGCGGCTGCGCGAGCGCGACCAGTGAGCGCCGGCGCCGACCCAGATCGCCCGCCCGCCGCGGCGCTCGCGCCCCCCCTCGAGATCCCAGAGCGGCAGGTACTCGGCCGTCCCATCGTCGGCGCCGTTCAGCGCGACCACGCCGTCAGGCGGCTGGTGCCAATAGATCTGGCGCTTGGCCGCGGCATAGGCCTCGAGCGAGCCGTGCCAGTTCAGGTGGTCGGGCGAAAGGTTGGTGACCAGGCTATAGTGCGGGCTGAGGCCGGCGGCGCCCAGCCGCTCGAGCTGGAAGCTCGACAGCTCGAGCACCACCGGGGTCTGCGCGGTGATCTGATCGAGGGCCTCGAGGGCCGAGACCCGCAGGTTGCCGGCGACCACCGTATCGGGGTAGCGCTCGCGCAGCATAGCGGCGAGCATGAGCGAGGTAGTCGTCTTGCCCTTGGTGCCGGTGACCCCGAAGATCGGGCCGCGGCAGGCCCGGAAGAAGAGCGTCATCTCGGTCTCGACCGGCACCCCGGCGGCGGTGGCGTGGGCGAGCCAGGGCGAGTCGGGCCGCACGGCCGGGTTGGCGACCACCAGCTCGGCGCCGGCGAACTCTTCGGGGCGGTGCTCGCCGAGGGTGTAGCGCACCTGCGCGCCGAGGTCGGCCGCGGCGGCGTCGAGGGCCGTCACGGAGGCGGCCAGGGCCTCGGCGCTGGCCATATCGGTCACAGCCACCTGAGCGCCCTGGCGCAGCAGCCAGCGGGCCACCCCGAGCCCGCCGCCATGGACCCCCAGCCCCATCACCAGGACGCGCTTGCCGTGGAGATCCATGGCGACCTTTCGCGGCCTACTGGCCGCCGCTCTCGACCACCTGGGTCGCCGGGGGGCCGTCGGCCCGCTGCGGCACCGCGGGCGCGGCGAAGATCAGGGCCAGCGAGATGCCGACCATCGCCGCCACCGTACCCACCAGCACGAAGCGCTGCGTCACCTGCACCTGGCTCCATCCCAGCAACTCGAAGTGGTGGTGCAGGGGCGCCATCTTGAAGATCCTGCGGCCGGTGCCATAGCGCCGCTTCGTCCACTTGAAGTAGCCAGTCTGGATCATGCTCGAGAAGGCCTCGGCGACGAAGACGATCCCGACGACGGGCAGGAGGATCCACTGCTGCGACTGCAGGGCGACGACGGCCAGGGCCGCGCCGAGGGCGAGGGAGCCGAGGTCGCCCATAAAGACCTGGGCCGGGTGGGCGTTATACCAGAGGAAGGCCGCGCAGGCGCCCACCAGCGTGAAGCAGAAGGCCATCAGGTTGGTGAGCTGCGGCTCGGCCAGGAAGGTCATCACGCCATAGGCCGCGAAGGCGAGCGTCAGGTTCCAGCCGGCCAGGCTATCGAGGCCGTCGGTGATGTTCACGGCGTTCGAGATGAAGACGATGAACAGGGTGGCGATCGGGATGAAGAACGGCCCGATATTGCGCTCGCCCACGAAGGGGATCTGCACGAGGCCGTCGTGGCCCAGGCCGAAGGGCGGCGGCAGATAGAGGGCGAGCGAGGCAATGAAGGCCACGAGCATCATCAGCCAGAACTTGTAGCGCACCGTGAAGCCGTGGGTCTTCGACTTCGAGCCCGTGAGCGACATCCAGTCGTCGACCCCACCCAAGACGGCGAAGCTGATCAGCACCACCAGGGGCAGCAGCATCGACCAGCGGTCGACCAGGTTGAACAGGGCGGTGAGCACGACCACGGTGCCCACGACCATGACCCCGCCCATGGTCGGCGTGCCCATCTTGGTCAGGTGGCTCTGGGGGCCGTCGATGCGGATCTGCTTGCCCAGCTTATGGCGGCGGGCAAAACGCACCCACCACCCACCGACGAACAGGGTCAGCACAAAGGCGGCCGCGGCGAGCAGCAGCGCGCGGGCCATATCCTGCACCAGCACCGCACGTAATACGTCCACGGGTCACTCCTCTTCCTGGCGACGACGTAGTGCCGAAACGATGCGCTCCATCTCCATCCCGCGAGAGCCCTTGACCAGGACGTAGTCGCCCTGCTGGAGCAGGGGCCCGAGAGCGGCGACCGCCTCTTCGTTGGTCGCGCAGGCCACGATCCGGCCTGCCGGCAGCCCCGCCGCGCGGGCGGCCTCGGCGATCCAGCGGCCGCGGGGCCCGACGGTGACCAGAGCCGCGGCGATCCCCGCGGCCTGGCGGCCCACCTCGTGGTGAGCCTCGGCCTCGACGGCTCCGAGCTCGAGCATGTCGCCCAGCACTGCAAGCTTACGGCCAGGGAGATCGGCCAGCAACTCGAGGGCGGCGCGGGCCGAGGCGGGGGCGGCATTGTAGGTGTCGTCGATGATAGTCACCCCGCCAGGGATCGCTACGATGTTGACGCGGATTTGCGCTGCCGGGTCACCGAGCCCCTCGACGATCTCGTGCCAGCTGAGATCGAGCACTAGTCCGGCGCTGATGGCGGCCAGGGCCGTGTAGACGCTGTGCCTGCCGATCATGGGCAGACGCAAGGGCACCGATGCGCCGGCGCAGTGGGCCTCGAAGGCGATCCCGCCGAGGCCGAAACTCTCGATCGCCTCGGCCCGCAGGTCGGCCCCCGGGGCGAGACCGTAGGTGAAGACCCTGGCCCTGGTGCGGGCGGCCATCGCCGCGACCCGTGGGTCATCGGCGTTGAGGATGCACCAGCCGTCACTCGGCAGCGACTCGGGCAGCTCGGCCTTGGCGTGGGCAATGGCCTCGAGGCTGCCCATACGCTCGAGGTGAGAAGGGCCGACGTTGGTGACGATCCCGACCTGGGGCCGGGCGATATCAGCCAGAAAGCGGATCTCGCCCGGCGCCCACATGCCCATCTCCAGCACCGCGACCTCGTGGTCGGGGGTGAGCCGGAGCAGACTCGTCGGGAGTGTGGCCTCACTGTTATAACTTCGACTGCTTTTTAAGGTTCGGAACCGGCGGCTCAAGACTGCCGCCACGACCTCTTTGGTAGAGGTCTTGCCCACGCTGCCGGTGATACCAACAACGGTCGGCGCGAGCTGTCTGCGATGGTAGACGGCCAGCCGCTGGACTGCCATCAGCGGGTCGTCTACGGCGATGAGGAGGCACGCATCGGGGGGCGCCGCAGAGAGCCCCTCGCCGGAGGCCGGGTCGACGATGGCCCAGGGGCGGCTTGCGCCGCTCAGGGCCTCGCTCCGGGCCTCGACGGCCGCGCGGGTGACCAGAGCCCCCCGTGCGCCGCGCGCGATCACATCGGCCAGAAAATTATGTCCGTCGGTGCGCTCGCCCGTGAGGGCGACAAAGAGCCCGTTGGGCTCGACCTCCCGCGAGTCGGTCGCCACCTCGCCGAGGCCCACAGCCTGCCATTGAGGCGGCAGGTGGGGCAGCTGGCGCGACGATCGCGGCTGCACACCGTAGAGCACTTCGCTCAGTCTAAGCACCTTACCCTCCGCGTTTCCCACATTCCGGGGGGGTTAACCGGGGGCAATTATAGCATTCCTCCTCTAATCCACTTCCGCTGTCCCTGGTGACAAGCAGCTGAGCGCTGCCGGTTATTCCTGGCCCGGGCTGACGAGGGCCGGGTCGGGGGGTATCCGCTCATAGCGCATCAGCTCGTCCATCACGGTGTAGAAGACCGGGATGGCCGTGCCGACGCCCCAGATATCGTCTTTGGGCCGGTCGATCTTGACCAGCACCACATAGTGGGCGCCCTCGGCCGGGGCGAAGCCCAGCACCGAGCCGATCGTGTAGTTCGGGTCGTAGCCGCCGCCCTCGATCGGGATGCTCGAGGTGCCGGTCTTGGCGGCCACCTGGTAGCCGGGCACCAGCCACTGGTCGCTATAGTTGCCCGAGCGCGGGCCCCACACCACCGGCGCATAGTGGTTGGCCGAGTTAACCATCATGCGCCTGACCGTCCAGGCCACGCCCTGCTCGATCGGGCGGCCGGTCACCACGGGCTCGGTGTCCGTGCAGGTCTCGCCCTCGCAGCGCCGCTCGACGATATAGGGCTTCATCATGACGCCGTCGTTGGCGATCGCCGCGGCCGCCTGCACCATCTGCAGGGGCGTCACCGAGATGCCCTGGCCATAGGCGTTGGTGAGAAAGTTCAGATCGTTGTAGGTCGGCGAGCCCCACGAATTGATAATCCCCAGCTCCTCGCCGCCCAGCTCGATGCCGGTGGGCCTGCCGAAGCCGAAGTCCTCCAGGCTCTTGTAGAAGCGCTCGGGTCCGGTCAGCTCGTTCAGCTGCAGGGCGCCGACGTTGCTCGAGAAGTAGATCACCCCGGCCGGGTCGATCATGCCGTTGGCCCCGCTGTTCCAGTTCGAGAGCGACTGGTCGTAGCGGAAGATCACGCCCGTATCGTTGACCTGCGTATCGGCGGTGAAGGCCCGGCTCTGCAGGCCCGCCGCGACCGTGATCATCTTGAAGGTGCTGCCGGGCTCGTAGAGGTTGCTGACCGCGGGGTTGCGCCCGTAGACATCCTGCGGATAGGCGCCGTAGTTGTTCGGGTCGAAGGGCGGCCACGAGGCCATGCCGCGAATGGCCCCCGAGCGCGGGTCCATCACGATGATCGAGCCGCCGTCGGCGCTATGCTCCTCGACGGCCTTCTTCAGCTCGCGCTCGATGACATACTGGATCAGCGGGTCGATCGTGGTCTGGATCTGGGCGCCATTGCGCGGCGGCACCGTGTGCGAGGGCGCGATGGCGATCGGCTTGCGGGCCCCGTCGAACTCGGCCTGCAGGGTGCCGCTCACCCCTTTGAGCTGCTCGTCGAAGAACAGCTCGATGCCGCTGATCCCGCCCTCGGCGTTGACCGCGCCGATCAGGTGGGCGGCGAAGGCCCCCTGGGGGTAGACCCGGCGCGGCTCGTAGACCAGGCGCAGGCCCGGCTCGTCGAGGGTCTCGATCTGCTCGGCCACCTTGGGCTCGAGCCAGCGGGCGATCGGCAGCCAGTAGTGCTCGGTATCGGTGAGGGCGGCCAGAATCTCTTGCGGGTTCTCGCCCACCAGAGCCGCCAGGGTCAGGGCCACGCGCGGGGCGCGCTCCTGGTCGACCTGGGCGGGGATGACCCACAGGCTCTCGCGGTCGACGTCCATCGCCAGCACATTGCCCAGGCGGTCGGTGATCACCCCGCGGGTCGGCTGCAGGGTGATCTCCTGGTCGATCTCGGCGAAGGCCTTGGCCCGCAGCTCTTCGTGGCGCACCACCTGGAGCTCGCCAAGGCGCAGGACGACCCGGGCCACCAGCAGCATGCAGAGCAGCAGCACCGCGTTGATCCGCCAGCGCGAGAGCCGCACGCGGGCTGGCGCGGCGGCTGCTGGGGGGTTCAGTCTGGTTGTGGTGCGCGTCGCCATCCTACGGTGTCTCCGGGGCCGGCACCGGCGGCCCGGCCGGCGCGGCGCTCGCGGCGTCGAGGACCGGCACCTCGAGGTAGCGGGCCTGCTCGGGCTGCATCGGGCGCAGGCCAATCTGCTCGGCGCGCCGGCGGATCTGCTCGAGGGACTGGGCGCGGGCCTGGCGCTCTTGCAGCACGGTCCGCTCGCGCATCAGGGCCGTCTTCTGGTCCTCGAGGTTCGAGATGGCGTAGCCCCGCGTCGCCACTACGCCGGTCTGGGCCAAGACAATCAGGCTCATCAGGCTGAGGATCAGCACCAGCCCGAGCAGGTAGCGGCTGCCGTCGAGGCGGAGGTAGCGCGGCAAGGCCAGGCGGCGTGCCCGCGCGCCCTCGATTGGTGAGATGCGTTGTGTGTTGACGGCCATAGAGCTCTCCTCCTACACCGTTTCCAGCCGCTCAGCAACCCTGAGCTTCGCACTGCGGGCCCGCGGGTTGCGCGCCAGCTCCTCGTCGCCGGCCTCAAGGGGCTTTCTCGTCAGGATGCTCAGGCGGGGCGTCTGCTCATTCATGCTGCCGCCGTAGCCCGACTCCGCGCGAAAGAACAGCTTGACGATCCGATCCTCCAGCGAGTGAAAACTAATGACCGCCAGCCGCCCCCCTGGCCTCAGCAGCGCAACTGCCTGGGGGAGGGCCGCCTCGAGCTGGGCCAGCTCGCCGTTGACGGCAATACGCAGGGCCTGAAAGGTGCGCGTCGCCGGGTGGATGCGGTCGCGCCCGCCGCGCCCCACCGCCCGGGCCACCAGGGCGGCCAGGTCGGCCGTGCCGGTGAAGGGGGTCTGCCCCCGCCGCTCGACGACCAGGCGGGCGATCCGCCGCGAGCCGCGCTCTTCGCCGTAGCGATAAATCAGGTCTGCCAGCGAGACTTCGTCGAGGCCGTTGACCAGGTCGGCGGCCGTGGGGCCGCGGGTCGGGTCGAGCCGCATATCCAGCGGGCCGTCTGCGGCGAAACTGAAACCCCGGGCGGGTGTGTCGAGCTGATAGGATGAGACGCCCAGGTCGAGTAGAATACCGTCAACCTCCTGAAGGCCGTAAACCTGCGCGATGGCGGCCATATCGCCGAAGCGCCCGTGGTGAAGCATGAAACTCGCCGCCGGCAACCCCGCCCCGGTGAGCCTGGCCTGGGCCGCCGCCAGGGCCGCCGGGTCGGCGTCGATGCCGAGCAGTCTGCCGCCCGGCTGGGCCGCCGTGAGCACCGCCGCCGCGTGCCCGCCGCCCCCCAGCGTCCCGTCGAGATAGACCCCCCCCGGCCGCGGGGCCAGGGCCTCCAGCACCTCTGTAGGGAGCACCGAGACGTGCTGGAAGGGAAAGACCACCTAGATGCCCAGCTCCGCCATCTGCTCGGCGATGGCGGCGCCGCTGCCGCTGAGCTCGTCTTGCAGGGTCCGCCAGCGCTCGCCGGACCAGAGCTCGAAGTAGGTATTCATGCCGGTGATCAGCACCTCCTCGGCGAGGCCCGCGTACTCGCGCAGGCCCTGGGGGATCAGGATGCGCCCCTGGCGGTCGATCTCGACCTCGGCGGCGGGCGAGAAGAGGATGCGGCGCATGTTGCGGGCTTGGGGGCTGCCGATCGGCAGCCGGTCGACCTTCTCGGAAAGGTTCTCCCACATCGAGCGGGGAAAGGCCTGGAGGCATTGCTCGAACCCACGTGTCAGCACGAAGCGCTCGCCCAACTCCTCGCGGAAGCGGGCCGGGATCGCCACGCGCCCTTTGTCGTCGATGGTGTGTTCGAACTCGCCGAGAAACACGTGCCGCCCTGGTGACAGACGTTTCTTTTCGAACGTCTGTGCGATTTCCCCACTTTCCCCCACTTTCCCCCACCAATGGCCCTATTATATACCACTCACACCCCCATTTCAAGCATTTTCCGGCGATTATTGCGCGAGATCTTGACATATTTTTCTTATGTAAACTTTACACAGCCTCCGACTCACTGTCGCAAACATGAGACGCAGGCCCTCAGGTACAATGGGCAGGGTTTGAGATACATATAAATGGAGCAGCATTGTATGAGCGAACATGAAGATGCGCCCCTGACCCATCTAGACGATCAGGGACGCGCACATATGGTCGATGTTGGGGCAAAAGCGGAGACTCAGCGCGAGGCGATTGCCCGGGGTACGGTGCTTATGCAGCCCGAGACTCTGGCGCGCATTGTCGCCGGCGGCATGCCCAAGGGCGATGTCCTGGCCGTGGCTCGCGTCGCGGGGATCATGGCGGCCAAACGCACCCCCGAGCTCATCCCCCTCTGCCATACCCTGCTGCTCACCCAGGCCAGTGTGACCATCGAGCCCGACCAGCAGGCCGGCGCCCTGCTGATCGAGGCCAGCGTGCGCACCCGCGGCCAGACCGGCGTCGAGATGGAGGCCCTCACGGCCGTGAGCGTCGCCGCCCTGACGATCTACGATATGTGTAAGGCGATCGACCGGGGTATGCGCATCACCGACATCCGCCTGGCCGCCAAGCGGGGCGGGCGCAGCGGCGAGCTGCTGCTCGAATAACCCTTGACAACGAACATCTGTTCGACTATAATCAGGTCAGCAGTCGAGCTCACCCCCCGCGAGGCCCATATGATGCTGACCTGGCGTACCGCCAGCGCCGAGCCCTGGCGCTGGTTCAGGCGGCCTGCCCGCCCATCAGCCGAGCCGATCGAGCTGAGCGCACAGCGCTACAACTATCTGCCCGCTCGTTTCCGCCATCGCGGCGAGCTACACCGCGTCACCCGGGTCGAGCGCATCTGGGAGGAGCGGGGCCGCAGCCGAGCCTACGGCGACACCTTCGACCCGCGGGTCGATCGGCGCTGCTTCGCCGTCAGCTGCGCCGACGCACGGCGCTGCACCCTGATTCAGGAGCTCCGTGCCGGCACCTGGCACGTCGTCTGGTAGAGAGGAAGTGGGTCATGGCCCCGAAGAGTCCGCCGTTTCTGATGTGGTACGACGACAACCCCAAACTCACGGTCGCCCACAAGATCGAAGACGCCATCGCGGCCTACGCCGGGCGTCTTGGCGCCAAGGCCACCCTCGTCCTGGTCAACGAGGAGGATCTCACCGAGTACCCCGGCGTCCAGGTGCGCGCCGTCACCACGGTGCGCCGCAATACCTACTGGGTCGGCCAAGAGCCTCGCCCCGACGCTCCGGTCGCCGAGGTCGCCCCCGCCCCGGCCGCCCCGCGCAAGGCCGCCCCACGCAAGGCTGCGCCCGCGGCGCGGGCC
>CAZKTU010000014.1:51389-54006 GCA_964555675.1 uncultured Oscillochloris sp. | reverse complement strand
GCCGCCGATCATTTCGGCTGGCTCAGCTTTCTGCAAGATCCGGCCTGGCGCGGGTTCTTTCAGACAGAGGTTGTTGGCGACAAGATCGGCCACTGGGCCGAGCCGCAGAGCCGACGTTGGACCGACTCGCCGGCCTTGCTGCGGGTCGGCATGACTGACCCGAACCTCTACATCGGCCATAGCCCGACCAGCGGCGGCTACTTCACGGGCAAGCTACGGGTCGGCGAGATCGACCCGCCAGGGTGCCGCATCCAGTAGTGGGGCCACTAGTACGCGTCGGCGGAAATGAGCGGCGGGTTTTTCACCACGAAGACCACGAAGCGCGCGAAGGGTTTGAGCACGTTCAGTGCCCGAGTTGGACGCCTGCGCCGAGCGAGAGGCACGTAGATCTTCGCTACAGCACAGCCTCTCTCACATCTTCGTGCCCTTCGTGCCCTTCGTGGTAAAACCTAGAGCGATTAAGGCCGAGCGTTACTTGCTGGGGCGCGCCCCGATAACCTGGCGAACGGCGCCCCCGACCGAACAATAACTATCACTGCCTGGCTGGCGTGTGGGCCGCACAGCCCCGGCATGCCATTGCCAAAACACAGGAGGCCACCCGATGGTGATCCCGCTGGTCCGCACGCACAACCGGCTCTTGCACTGGCTGCGGCGCTACATACCCTCCGAGATTCTGGGGACCACGACGGCGTTGCTGGCGGCCTGGGCGGCCATGAGCGCCACCGGGAGTGTGGCGGTTGCGGCCCTGGCGGCGACCTGGGGCGAGAATGTCGCCTACTACGGGCTGATGCTGGTACGCGACCTGCGGGCCGGGTCTTGCCGCTCGCCGCGCGAGGCGCTGCTCACCCTGCGCAACATTGTGCTCGAGTTTGGGCCTGCCGAGCTGCTCGACAGCTTCCTGATCCGCCCGGCAGCCCTGTACGCGGGCGTGGTCTTGCTGCCGGGGCTCGCGGTGGGCGTGCTGGCGGGCAAGCTGGTTGCGGACGTCATCTTCTATGTGCCGACGATTATCAGCTACGAGCTGCTGGGCAGGAGGAACGAGCCATGACCGGCATCGTCTCTTATGGTCGGGGCGCTCCGCTCCCCAGTCGCGCCGACGAGCATGCCGAGCTCGACACGGCCATTCTCAACCAGTGGCGCGCCACGCAGCCCTGGGGGCTTTCTGGGGCGATCGATCTAGGAGGCTGCGACCCGCGGGCGATCAGCGACCCGGCCCACATCGAGCGTTTTGTGGTCGCCCTGTGCGACCTGATCGAGATGCGGCGCTTTGGCGAGCCGTTGATCGTGCGCTTCGGGGCCGACCCGCGTGTGTGCGGCTACTCGCTGGCCCAGCTGATCGAAACCTCGCTGATCTCAGGCCACTTCGCCGAGGAGAGCCAGAGCGCCTATATCGACATCTTCAGCTGCAAGGCCTACCGGCCCCACCTGGCCGCCGAGTTCTGCCGGCGCTGGTTCGGCGCCGCCACGGTGCGCGTGAGCCTGACGATGCGCCAGGCGCGCTAGTTACAACGAGGGTTCCATTTTTTACCACGAAGACCACGAAGAACGCGAAGGATTGGAGCCTGCCCGGCGCCAGAGCTCCGCTCTTCGCTTCCCTCGGGACAGAAAGGCATTATGCTACAATGCCCATGCACTGAACCTCCACTGCGCCAGGTCGTGATTACCCCCGGCGAGGATGGCTGGTTTGTGGCCGAGGTGCCGAGCTTACCGGGCTGCATCAGCCAGGGTCGCACCCGCGCCGAGGCGATTGCCAATCTTCGCGAAGCGATCGCCCTGATGATCGAGGTGCTGGAGGAGCAGGGCAAGCCAGTGCCGGAGGATACGCTGCCAGTGGCGGGCACCTGGAAGGGATAGGCTATGGCAATCGACTCACGCCGAGTAAACCTGAGGTTGAGTTGGGAGGAGGGCGATGAGTTCGTGCTCAGCCTTGAACCGCTTCAGGGCCACTGGACGGAAGAGCAGTACCTTTTGCTGTCCAACCAGACCAACCGGTTGCTGGAGTACACCGACGGCTACATCGAGGTGTTGCCGATGCCAACCAGGCGCCACCAGGCTATGTCGCTCTTCTTGCTGCTCGGCCTGCTTGCGTTTGTGCGCCCGCGTGGCGGTGCCGTCTATTATGCACCGCTGCGGATTCAGGTCCGTCCCGGCAAATTTCGCGAGCCTGATTTGCTCCTCGTAACGAATGCAGATGACCCGCGCGCGCAGGACGAATTCTGGCTTGGCGCAGACCTTGTGATCGAGATCGTGAGTCCGGATAAACCAAAGCGAGACACCGAGGAGAAACCGGTCGACTATGCCGAGGCCGGCATCCCCGAGTACTGGATCGTCAACCCCCTCGACGACACAATCACCGTGCTCGTCCTCGCAGGCCAGACCTACACCGAGCACGGCGTCTTCGGTCGGGGCGGCCATGCCGCCTCAAAGCTGCTCGACGGCTTCAGCGTGAGTGTGGATGAGGTGCTCGACGCGAAGTAGGAAGACCTCTGTCCGGTCAGCAGCTCAACTCGTCGCGAGCGCCTCGGCATGGGCCTGCTCCAGAGTCAGCGTGCGGGCAGCCTCCCAGGCCGCCGCGAAGGCCTCGGGCCCAAGCTGAGCTTGCGCCATAGCCAGCGCC
>CAZKTU010000014.1:2130-51289 GCA_964555675.1 uncultured Oscillochloris sp. | reverse complement strand
CCAGGCCGCCGCGAAGGCCTCGGGCCCAAGCTGAGCTTGCGCCATAGCCAGCGCCCGCTCGTAGCTGGCGCGACTAGCTGGCGCCAAGCGCTTGTCGCTGATCGCCCGTAGCGTCTCGGCGGCACCCCACAGCCTCACCGCCCGCTCGGGCTCTTCGCACAACAGTGCGTGGCCCATCCCACCTCACTCAGCCCGCCGCGGTCGATACTGAATCGCCTCGGCCAGATGGGCGGGGCCGATCTGCTCGACGCCCGCCAGGTCGGCGATCGTGCGCGATAGCTTGAGCACGCGGTGGTAGCCGCGGGCCGAGAGGTTGAGCTGGCGCACCGCCGCCTTCATCAGGGCCTGGCCCGCGCCGTCGAGCTGGCAGTGCGCCCGCAGCTCGGCCGGCCCCAGCTCGGCGTTGGTCAGCCCGCGCCGCTGCCCCACAAAGCGGGCCCGCTGCCGCTCGCGGGCCGCCGTGACCCTGGCCCGGATCGCCGCGCTGGGCTCGCCCAGCCGATCCGAGCTCAGCTTCTCGTAGTTGACCCGCGGCACCTCGACGTGGATGTCGATGCGGTCGAGCAGCGGGCCCGAGACGCGGCGCTGGTAGCGGGTCACCAGGGCCGGCGAGCAGGTGCACTCGCGCTCGGGGTCGCCGTGCCAGCCGCATGGGCATGGGTTCTGGGCCGCGACGAGCATGAAGGCCGCCGGGTAGGTCACGCTGGCCCCCGAGCGGCTCAGGGTCACCACGCGATCCTCCAGCGGCTGCCGCAGCACCTCGAGCCTGGGCCCGAACTCGGGCAGCTCGTCGAGAAAGAGCACGCCCCGGTGGGCCATGCTCACCAGCCCGGGGCGCGCCCGCCCCGCCCCGCCGCCCACCAGGCCGGCCAGCGAGGTGGTGTGGTGCGGCGCGCAGAAGGGCCGCCGCCCGACCAGGGGCGTGTCGCGCGGCAGCTTGCCGCACACGCTGTAGATCTTGGTCACCTCCAGGGCCTCGTCGAGGCTCAGGGGCGGCAGCACCGAGAGCAGGGCCCGGGCCATCATGGTCTTGCCCGAGCCGGGCGTGCCATGCAGCAGCGCGTTATGCCCGCCGGCCGCCGCGACCTCCAGCGCCCGCTTCACATGCTCTTGCCCCTTGATGTCCTGGAAATCGACCGGGAAGCTCTCGGCCGTGGCCCCCGCGCCGCCAGCGGGCGTATAGCTCGTCAGAGGCCGCTCGCCCGAGAGGTGGCCCGCCAGCTCGCTGAGCGAGCGCACCGGCACGACCGTTAGGCCCGCCACCAGGGCCGCCTCGGCGGCGTCGTCAGCGGGGACGTAGATCGTCTTCAGGCCGGCCGCCCGGGCCACCGCGGCCATGGGCAGGACCCCGTCGGTGTGGCGCAGGCCGCCGTCGAGCCCCAGCTCACCGACGAAGGCCGCGCCCTCGGCGCTACCCGCCACCTGGCCCGAAGCCAGGAGCAGCCCGATCGCGATCGGCAGGTCGTAGGACGGGCCGGCCTTGCGCAGGTCGGCGGGGGCCAGGTTGACGGTCAGCCGCTTGAGGGGGAAGCTCAGGCCCGCGTTGCGGACGGCGGCCCGCACCCGCTCGCGGCTCTCTTGCACCGCCGCATCGCCCAGGCCCACCACGGTAAACGCCGGCAGGCCTTGGGCAATGTCGACTTCAACCTCGACTAGCACGCCCTCGAGGCCCACCACGGCGCAGCTGTAGACTTTGGCGATCATGCTTCACCCCACGCAGTACATTCGGCATCCGCCATGTGTACCGCGTGGGGTGCGCAAAAGATACGAGGCAGGCGGCGCAGAGAATACTCGCTTCGTGCTGCGCTCGTTTGTGCTATACTTCACGCATCTGCCGCCCGAGAAAAGCCTATGTCAAACGACGCTTTGCGCCTACCCTCAGACTACGATGACCTTCTGCGCGACCTCAAAGCCCGCATCGAGGGAGCCCAGATCCGCGCGGCTCTGGCGGCCAACCGTGAGTTGGTCCTGCTCTACTGGCAGATCGGCCGGGCTATTCTTGCCCGCCAGGATGCAGCTGGTTGGGGCAGCAAGGTGGTCGATCGACTTGCCCACGACCTTCAGCGGGCGTTTCCCGAGCTCAAAGGCTTCTCGCGCCGCAATCTGCAATACATGCGCTCCTTCGCCGCCGCCTGGACCGACGAGGTAATTGTGCAGCAGGTTGCTGCACAATTACCCTGGTTCCATAACTGCGTGCTGCTGGACAAAGTTGCCGATCACGAGGAGCGAAACTGGTATGTGCGCCAAGCCGTCGAGCACGGTTGGAGCCGCAACGTCCTGGTCCACCAGATTGAGCGCGGCCTCTACGGGCGCCAGGGTCGGGCCCTCACGAACTTCACCCGGACCCTGCCCGCGCCTCAGTCCGACCTTGCCCAGCAGGTGCTCAAGGATCCCTATACTTTTGACTTTCTCAGCCTCAGTGCCGCAGCCCAGGAGCGGGATCTCGAGCGTGGGCTGCTTGCGCACATCCGCGCCTTCCTCTTAGAGCTTGGGGTCGGCTTTTCGTTTGTCGGTAGCCAGGTCCATCTTGAGGTTGGCGATCAAGACTTCTACCTTGACCTGCTCTTCTATCACCTGCGCCTGCGCTGTTTTGTAGTTCTCGACTTAAAGATCGGCGAGTTCAAGCCGGAGGACGCCGGCAAGATGAACTTTTATCTGGCCGTAGTCGATGATCAGCTGCGCCACCCTACCGACTCGCCGAGCGTCGGCCTGATCCTCTGCAAGAGCAAGAACCAGATTATCGTGGAGTACGCGCTGCGCGACATGCAGAAGCCGATCGGTGTCTCGGCGTACCAGCTGACCCATGCTCTCCCAGAGCATCTTCGGGGCAGCCTGCCGACGATTGAAGAGCTGGAGGCGACTCTGGCTGAGGTGCGAGACGAGGGCGACGAGGCAGCGGCCTCCTGATTGACTTCCGAATATATGCCGCAGGTCTGGGAGATTGTCGGGTGCGCAAAAGATACGTCAGCCCGCCTTCAGCAGGTTCTCGTTCGTGCGACCCTCCTCGAAGTCGGTGATATTCTTGATCGTGGTCTCGGCGATTGTGGTCATGGCCTCGTGGGTGAAGAAGGCCTGGTGGCTGGTCAGCAGCACGTTGGGGAAGGTCATCAGGCGCGCCAGCACCTCGTCGTCCATGACCTGGTCCGAGAGGTCGCGGAAGAACTTGCCCTCCTCCTCTTCGTAGACGTCGAGGCCCACCGCCGCCACGCGCCCGCTCTGCACGGCGCCGATCAGGGCCTCGGTGTCGATCAGGCCGCCGCGGCTGGTGTTGACGATCATCACCCCCTGCTTCATCTTCGCCAGGCTCTCGGCGTTGATCATGTGCCGCGTCGCGGGCATCAGGGGGACGTGCAGGCTGATGATGTCGGCAGTGCGCAGCAGCTCGTCGAGGCTGACATACTTCACGCCCATCTCCAGGCACTCGGGGTTCTCGCGCACATCGTAGGCCAGCACGGGGCAGCCGAAGCCCTTCATGATCCGGGCGAAGATCGCGCCGATCTTGCCCGTGCCCACTACGCCCACGGTGCGCCCGTGGATGTCGTGCCCGAGCAGGCCCGCCAGGCGGAAGTTGAACTCGCGGGTGCGGTTGTAGGCCCGGTGGATGCGCCGATTCAGGGTCTGCAGCAGGCCCACGGCGAACTCGGCCACGGCGTAGGGCGAGTAGTAGCCGACGCGCATGCAGGTAATGCCCAGTCGCTCGGCCGCCGCCAGGTCGAGGTTGTTGAAGCCCGTCGAGCGCTGCGCGATCATCCGCACACCCCCGGCGGCCAGCCGCTCCATCACCGCGGCCGGGGCCTGGTCGTTGACGAACAGACAGACCGCGTCGAAGCCGTTGGCCAGGGCCGCCGTCTGCGGGTCGAGCTGGGCCGTGGTGTACTCGAGCTCGTGCCGGTCGCCGTTGGCCGTGTCGAGGAAACTCTTGTCGTACGAGTGGGTATCATAGACGAGCACGCGCATAGTCGCTCCGCTCCTGAGTGCTGTATGCTGAGAACCTGGGTCGATGGCGCTACTATACCATGTCCCGTTTGAGCGCTACGCCTGGCACCCGGGGCAGTAGAAGGTGATCAGCTGGCCGATGAAGGTGCGCGCGATCGGCGTGCCGCAGCGCGGGCAGGGCTCGCCCGCGTGGCCGTAGATCTTGCGGTCCTGGCGCGCCCCGCCCCTTACCCCGCGCAGGTCGGTCATGGTCCCGCGCAGGCCGATGCCCTCCTCGACCACCATGCGCGCCGCGACGAGGAGCCGCCCGATCTCGTCGGCGTCGAGCGAGCCGGCCCTGCGCCGCGGGTCGACCCTGGCCTCCCAGAGACTCTCGTCGGCGTCGCGGTTGCCCAGGCCCGCCAGGACCTTCTGGTCCACCAGGGTCGTCTTCAGCACGCCCCTGCGCCCCAGCAGCCGCGCCGCCAGCCCGGCCTCGTCGAAGGCCGGCGAGAGCAGCTCGGGGCCCAGGGCGGCCAGCTTGAGCCGCTCGCTCACCTCGGCCTGCGTGCCTGCGGCGACGCGGGCGAAGCCCTTGCGGTCGCGCAGATGCAGCTCTTCGCCGCCCTCGAGGGCCAAGACGAGCATGGTCTGCCCGTCGGGCTGGGCGCCCGCGGGCAGCAGACGCAGGGTGCCGTGGAGCATCATGTGCATGGCCAGGGTCACCCCGCCCGCCAGATCGCAGAGCAGCCACTTGGCGCGCCGGTTGGCGTCCTCGACGCGCCGTCCCGCCAGCAGCGGGCCGAGGGCCGCCGGCTCGGGGAAGCGCACAACCTCGGGCGCCAGCACGCGCGCGCCCGCGAGGACCCGCCCCACCACCAGCGCGCACAGGTCGCGCGCGAGGATCTCGACCTCGGGGACTTCTGCCATCGATCTATTTTCCAGACGCGAGCGCTACTCGAGGGTCAACATGTACGCCACCAGGGCGTCGATCTGCTCGGGGC
The DNA here is from genome assembly GCA_964555675.1 of uncultured Oscillochloris sp. Classification (GTDB taxonomy): domain Bacteria; phylum Chloroflexota; class Chloroflexia; order Chloroflexales; family Chloroflexaceae; genus CAIWXH01. The sequence goes on along the minus strand of CAZKTU010000014.1, from coordinate 46,370 downwards.
GCAGGCTCTCGCCATAGGTGGCGGGCATCAGGCCCGGGGCGTAGCCCTCGGCGATCGCGACATTGGGGTTGAGGGTCTCGCGGCGCAGCCACGCGGCGGCGTCGAGGCCGTCGGGGTTGGCGGCGGCCCGCCCGGCCACTCCGGCAAGATTGGGGCCAATGCCGGCGGGGGCGCCCGCCTCGACGGCGTGGCAGCCGCTGCACCAGATCGCGAAGAGCCGGCGCCCCTGGGCGACGGGGTCGTCGGCGGGCGCGGCCGCACCGCAGGCGGCCAAGGCGAGCAGGAGCGTGAGCCAGACGAGGGTACGTATGCGGATCACGGTAGTAGCTTCTAGTCGGGGACGTTGGCCCGCAGCTCTTCGAGCCAGACTCGCGCCTCTGAGTCGCTGGGGGCGCGCCAGTCGCCGCGCGGCGAGAGCGAGCCGCCCGAGCCGACTTTGGGCCCGTTGGGCACCGCCGAGCGTTTGAACTGGCTGATCTGGAAGAAGCGGAAGAGGAATACGTCGAGCCAGCGCTTGATTGTCGCCAGGTCGTAGGCCCCGCGCTTCGCCTCAGGCAGGCCCTCGGGCCAGGCTCCGCGCCCCGCGTCCGACCAGGCGTGGTGGCTGAGGAAGGCCACCTTGCTCGGGCGAAAGCCGTAGCGGGTGAGGTAGTAGAGGTTGAAGTCCTGCAGGGCGTAGGGCCCGATCTTGGCCTCGGTGCTCTGGGCCGGCTCGCCGCTGGCCCCATCAGTGGCGGGCACCAGCTCGGGCGAGATCTCGGTGTCGAGGATGGAGTCAAGGGTGGCATTGGCCGCCGCGTCGAACTGCCCCGAGGCAATCACCCAGCGGATCAGGTGTTGGATGAGGGTCTTGGGCACCGAGGCGTTGACGTTGTAGTGCGACATATGGTCGCCGACGCCGTAGGTAGCCCAGCCCAGGGCCAGCTCGCTCAGGTCGCCCGTGCCGAGCACGATGCCGTTGTGCAGGTTGGCCAGCCGGAAGAGGTGCGAGGTGCGCTCGCCGGCCTGCACGTTCTCGAAGGTCACGTCGTAGAGCGGCTCGCCCGCGGCGTAGGGGTGGCCGATATCCTTGAGCATCTGGGCCGCCGAGGGGCGAATATCGATCTCGCCCGCCGTCACCCCGAGGGCCTCCATCAGCCCGTGGGCGTTGGTCTTCGTGCGGTCCGAGGTGGCGAAGCCGGGCATGGTGTAGGCCAGGATGTTGGCCCGCGGCAGGCCCAGCCGGTCCATGGTCTTCGCGGCGACGATCAGGGCCTGGGTGCTGTCGAGGCCGCCGCTCACCCCGATCACGATCTTCGCGATGCCGGTGGCGGCGAGGCGCTTCATCAGGCCGTGGACCTGGATATTGTAGGCCTCGTAGCAGCGGGCGTCGCGGGTGGCCGGATCGTTGGGCACGTAGGGGAAGCGCTCGACGTTGCGCTGCAGCGGCAGATCGCCCGCCGGCGCGCTGAAGCTGAAGGGCACCCGCCTGATCGCCCGCAGAGCCTCGCGGTGGTCGGCCACGGTGTCGGTGTAGCTGCCCAGGCGCATGCGGTCCTGGAGCAGGCGCTCGAGGTCGACGTCGGCGACGATCAGCTGCTCGTCGTCGGCGAAGCGCTCGGACTCGGCCAGCAGCTCGCCATTCTCGTAGATCAGCGCGTGGCCGTCCCAGGCCAGGTCGGTGGTGCTCTCGCCTGGACCCGCGGCCGAGTAGAGGTAGGCGGCCAGGCACTTGCCCGACTGTGCGGCGCAGAGGGCCCGCCTGTAGTCGGCCTTGCCGATGGTGATGTTGCTGGCCGAGAGGTTACAGAGCACAGTCGCCCCGGCCAGGGCGGCGTAGGTGCTGGGCGGGACGGGCGTCCAGACGTCTTCGCAGATCTCGGCGTGGATCAGCAGGCCCGGCAGGCCCTCGGCTTCGTAGATCAGATCGGGGCCGAAGGGGACGCGCGCGCCGAGCAGCTCGATCTCGCGGGCGAGGGCGTCGCGGGCGGCGGCGAACTGGCGCTTCTCGTAGAACTCGCGGTAGTTGGGCAGGAAGCTCTTGGGCGTAACGCCGAGGATGCGCCCCGCGTGGATGGCGACGGCGCAGTTGAAGAGCTTGCCCTCCAGCCGCAGCGGCGCCCCCACGAGCAGCAGGGGACGCAGCGCGGCGCTGGCCGCCACGACGGCCGCCAGGGCCTCGCGCGTCGCGTCCAGCAGGGCGTCCTGGTGAAACAGGTCGTCGTTGCTGTAGGCCGAGAGGCCGAGCTCGGGGAAGAGGGCCAGGGCGGCGCCGGCCTCGTGGGCGCGACGGGCCAAGGCGAGCGTGCGCTCGGCGTTGAAGCGCGGGTCGGCCACACGCACCGCCGGGACGCCGACCGCGACCCGCGCGAAGCCGTGGCTGTAGATCGAGAAGAATGGCTTTCCCATACTGCTATTGTACTCGCTGCCCGGGCGCGCCGCCAAGGGGGTCGCTCAAGCCGTGGCGCGGGGGCCTGTGGTATCATCCGCTCGGTTACGAACCCTTTCGAAGCGAGGTCCCCATGGCGGCAGTGATACTTGAGAGCAGCAAGGGTCGGCTCACTATTGGCGACGACGGGCGGCTGCTGATCGAGCGAGGCGGTCGCGTCGTGCTGCGCTCGGCGCCCTCGCCGGCCTTCGCGGCCGTCTTCGGCGTCGAGCTGCCCGCCCTCGCGCCAAGCGAGGTCCGCCAGGAGGGCGAGACCCGGGTGGTGATCTACCCCACCAGCGAGCCGGGCGTGACCCTGACCCTGACGGCCAGGGTCGCCGACGGCGGCTTCCGGCTGGGCCTGAGCGGGCCGCCGCGGCTGCCCGCCCTGGGCCTGCGCTGGGAGCTGGCGGCGGGCCGGCCCTGGTACGGGCAGGGCGAGCGGGTGGTGCAGCCCTGGCCCCTCGACCGGCTGCCGAACGAGTCCGACCCGCTCGAGCCGATCGACTTCGCCCGCGACGGCACCCTGAACATCGCCACGCCCCTCTGGCTCAACGCGGCCGGCGCGGCCCTGCATATCGCTGAGGGCGAGGGCGAGCTGGCCGCCAGCCTCGACCGGGGCGGCGACGGGCTGCTGCGCCTGGTGGCCCGCGAGGCACCCCCGCCGCCCAATCTGGGCTTCGACGAGCCCTACATCCCGCCCGGCCCGAGCCTCGAGCTGGACATCGCCCTGGGCGACGATCTGCCGGCGGCCTACGCCGCGGCCCTGCCCCTGCTGGGCCGGCCGAGCAGCGCGCCGCCCGCCGAGCTGTTCGCCCGCCCGATCTGGACCACCTGGGCCCACTACAAGATGGGCATCACCCAGGCCCAGGTCGAGGAGTTCGCCCAGACTATCGCCGACCGCGGCTACCCGCGCTCGGTGCTCGAGATCGACGACCGCTGGCAGCGGGCCTACGGGGCCGTCGCCTTCGACCAGGCCAAGTTCCCCGACCCGGCGGCCATGGTCGACCGGCTCCACGACTTGGGCTACAAGGTGACTCTCTGGACGCCGACCTTCTTCGACCCGGGCGACCCGGCCTTCGCCGAGGCGGCGCGCTTGGGCTACCTGCTCAGGCACCCGGCCGACGGCTCGCCCTACCTGGTGCGCTGGTGGCAGGGGTACGGCGGCAACCTCGACATGAGCAACCCCGAGGCGCGGGCCTGGTGGCTCGAGCAGCTGCGCGGGCTGCAGCGCGACTATGGCGTCGACGGCTTCAAGTTCGACGCGGGCGAGGCCAACTTCGTGCCCCCCGACGCGCGCACCTACGCGGGCGGGCCGCGCCGGCGCTACGCCGACGACTACGCCGCCTGGGTGGCCGAGCACTTCGCGTTCAGCGAGGTGCGCTGCGGCTGGCGGGGCCAGCGCCACGGCATCCTCTTTCGCGAGTGGGACAAGTGGAGCCGCTGGGGCCTCGACAATGGGCTGCACAGCGTGCTGACCCAGGCCCTGACTCTGAGCATCGTCGGCTACCCCTTCGTGCTGCCCGACATGATCGGCGGCAACGCCTATAACCAGGAGCGGCCAGACGGCGAGCTGATGGCCCGCTGGACCCAGCTCACGGCCCTGATGCCCACCATGCAGTTCGGCATCCCGCCCTGGCTCTACGACGACGAGGTGGACGCCATCTGCAGGCGCTACGCCCTGCTCCACGAGGGCCTGGCCCCCTATCTGGCCGAGCTGGTCGCCGAGACCCTGGAGAGCGGGACGCCGATCGTGCGGCCCCTGGCCTGGGCGGCCCCCGGCGACGCCGTGGCCCTGACCAGCGACGATCAGTTCATGCTGGGCGGGCGCTTCATGGCCGCGCCCGTGGTGAGGATGGGTCAGCGCGCGCGCGACGTCTACCTGCCGGCCGGGCGCTGGCGCGACAACTGGACGGGCGAGGAGCACGAGGGGCCGCGCCTGCTGGCGGGGGTGCCCGCGCCCCTCGAGATTATGCCGCTCTACGAGCGGGTCGAGTAGGGTCGGGGCTAGGCCCCCAGCAGCGCCCCTACGCCGACGGCGATCAGCGCCCCGGCCACCGAGCTGATCAGGTTCACCAGGTCGTTGTTCAGCCACGAGATCCCGCGCACGAAGCTGTTGGGACGCCCGTCGCGGCCCGCCCTGCGCTCGGTCTCGCGGCCGTCGGGGTAGGCGTAGATCGCCTGCACCGTGGCGCCCATCAGGCTGTCGATCAGCGAGCCGCTCAGGCCGCCGATCAGGGCGGCGGGGATGACCCACCAGGGCGCCGGCTCGCCCGCGCGCTCGAGGGCCAGCAGCCCGCACAGGATCGCGCCGATCAGGAGCGCCCCGGCGGCCGAGGCGAGCGTCCCCACCAGGCTGATGCCCCCCGAAGTGCCGGGGTCGACCGGGCGGCCGGTGGTGATCAGGCGCGGCCGATGGGGGCTCAGCACGCCCAGCTCGGTGGCCCAGGTGTCGGCGGTGACCGTCGCCATCAGGCCCGCGAAGGCGGCGAGCAGGGCCGTGGGGCGGCCCGCCGAGGCGTAGGCCAGGGCGCACAGGGCCGCAAGGCCGCCGTTGGCCAGGGCCTGCGCCAGGTCGCGCCGCCCGCCCTTGGCGAACTTCTCGGCCGCCTTGCGCTCCTTGAGCGACTCTTTGTAGTGCGAGAGGGCGCTGCTGGTGATGAAGAAGGCGATCAGGGTAAGGCCCCAGGCCCAGCCCCCGAAGCCGAAGGTCAGGGTGCCGACGATCACCGCGCCGAGCCAGCCGCTGGGGGTGAGCGAGCGCCGCCAGTAGGCCAGCCCGCCGATGGCGGTGCTGAGGACGAGGCCGAGGCTGATCTGCGCCAGGTCGATCATAGGGGGGCCACTGCTTCCTGCCGCGTGGGACAGGAGCGGTGGCAAGCCTCGGGCCGCCCCGCGGCGTGCGTGGGGGGCCTGTGTGCCGACGTCCTGGAGCGGCAAAATACGACGGGGCGCCGCTTGCGCGACGCCCCGCGATTATACCAGACCTCGGACGATTAGGCGGCAGCAGCCCGCTCGCGCAGCTCGGCGGCGCGCATCTGGGCGGCGATGGCCTTGAGGGCGCTCTCGAGCTCGGCGGCCAGCATATCGGCGACCTGCTGGGTCGGCACGAAGGCGGCCATCGCGCCAAGCATCGGGGCCAGGTCGAGGGCCATGGTCGCCTGCACATCGGTGCCGTTGACGGCCGAAGTCAGGGTCCAGCGCGTCTCAACCGGCACCGGGGTGCGCACCTTGAACAGGATCTCGCGGGGCTCGACCCAGGTCAGGTCGCCCTCGCACCTGATGGTGCCGAAGAGCCCGCCCAGACCCATATGGGTGACCAGCCGCGCCTTGCGGTTTGCGTCGTCGCGGTTCAGCATCTCAACCTTCTGCACACGGGGCAGAATCTTGGCGATGCTCTTGGGGTCGGAGAGGGCGGCGAAGATCGCCTCGGGCGTCGTGTGCTCCAGATACGCCCTGCGGGTTACCTTGATCATGTCCGTTTCCTCTCGCTTTCCTGTACACGCTGTGGGTCAGCCGCCGCACAATGGTCTAAAAAGTTTTGCCCACGCTTTGCACAAATTCAGTATAGCGCTTTTAACCAGGCCTGTCAACGCTTTTTTGGTAGGAATGTCACACAATCTTGTGCGTTAGTCTGTGCAAAGCTGTGCATGCAAGAGCCAGACTATGTCAGGGCCCGCCGCCATAGAGGCTGCGGGCCCTGGAGACACCTCGTTGTTGGGCCTTTGCACAGCTCAGCCCAGGCGCACCACCACCGTATGGGCGCGCCCGTCATCCTCGAGCTGCACGCGCCCGTCAGGCGCAGGCGCGCCGTCGACCGTGATCGCGCCGGCCACCTCGCCCCCGCGCTCCACCGTGATCGTGTAGCTCGCGCTGCCGTAGCTGTAGGTCGCCTCGTATCCCGGCCACTCCGGGGGCAGGCGCGGCTCGATCGTCAGGCTCGCGCCCTCGCGCCGCAGGCCGAGCAGCTGCTCGACCCCCAGCCTGTAGAGCCAGGCCGCCGAGCCCGTGTACCAGGTCCAGCCGCCCCGCCCCTCGTGCCCCGTGGCTGTGTAGACATCAGCCGCGATCACATAAGGCTCGACCCTGTAGCGCTCGGAGGCCCTGGCCCCGTGGCGCACGGGGCTGATCAGCCGCAGCAGCTCACCCACGCGACCTCCCTCGCCCAGCAGCGCCCAGGCCCAGATCGCCCAGATCGCGGCGTGGGTGTACTGGCCGCCATTCTCGCGCACGCCCGGCACATAGCCTTTGATATAGCCCGGGTTATGCTCGGTCTGATCGAAGGCCGGCGTGAACAGTCTGATCAGCCCGGCCTGCTGGTCGACCAGCTCGGCCTCTACGGCCTCCATCGCCTGGCGCGCCCGCTCGGGGTCGCCCGCGCCCGAGATCACCGCCCACGACTGGGCGAGCGAGTCGATCCGGCACTCGTCGCTCCCCTGGGCGCCAAGGGGCGTGCCGTCGTCGTAGAAGGCCCGCAGGTACCAGCCGCCGTCCCAGGCGTGGGCCTCAAGGGCGTCCCGCAGCCGCTCGGCCTCGGCCCTGTAGCGCCCCGCGCGCCGATGGTCGCCCCTGGCCTCGGCCAGCTCGGCGAAGGGCCGCAGGATGGCGATCAGGAACCAGCCCACCCAGACGCTCTCGCCCACGCCGCCGGCGCCCACCAGGTTCATGCCGTCGTTCCAGTCGCCGGCGCCCATCAGCGGCAGGCCGTGAGGCCCCATGCGCCCCAGCCCGTAGTCGATCGCCCGCCCGCAGTGCTCGTAGAGGGTGCCCGTCTGCGACGAGAGCGTGGGCTGCCCGTAGTACTCGGCCTCGCCGGGCGCGAGGGGCTGCCCCTCGATGAAGGCCGCCCGCTCGTCGAACAGGCCTGTGTCGCCCGTGGCCGCGACGTGGTGCAGGGCCACATACGGCAGCCACAGGTAGTCGTCCGAGAAGCCGGTGCGGATGCCGCGCCCCGTGGGCGGGTGCCACCAGTGCTGCACGTCGCCCTCGACGAACTGCCGCCCGGCCGCCCGCAGGATCTGCTCGCGCGCGACCTCGGGCGCGGCGTGAGCCAGGGCCATCACATCCTGCAGCTGGTCGCGGAAGCCGTAGGCGCCCCCCGACTGGTAGAAGGCCGAGCGCGCCCACACCCGGCAGGCCAGGTTCTGGTAGAGCAGCCAGCCGTTCAGCAGCACGTCCAGGGCCGGGTCGGGCGTGCGCACCTGCACCGCGCCCAGAATCGCGCCCCAGCGCCCCACCGCAGCCTCGAGGGCCGCCGCGGCCGCGCCGGGCTCGCTATAGTGCGCCGCGAGCCGCCGCGCCTCGGCGCCGTCGGCCCCCTGCCCGAGCAGGAAGACCAGCTCGCGCTCTTCGCCGGGGGCCAACTCGACCCGGCAGCTGATCGCGCCGCATGGGTCGAGTCCCGCCCCCACTCGCCCCGAGAGCGTGCGCGCCGCCATCGCCGCCGGCCGCTCAAGGTCGCCGTTGCGCCCGATGAACTCGGTTCGGTCGCCGCTGTAGCCTGCAACCGGCTCGCTCGTGGCGACGAAGGCCGTCCAGCCCGGGAACTCGACATTGTAGGGATTGTGGGCCAGCAGCGCGCCCGTACCCTCGTCGTACGCGGTCACGATATAGGGGGCCATGTGGGCCCTGAAGACGCCCAGCACCCACTCGGCGTAGAGCGTCGCGCTCAGGCGGGCCGTCTTGTCGCCGTGGTTGCGCAGGCGTACGCGGAAGATTTTGACCGGGTCATCAGGGGGCACGAACATGGTCAGGGCGCTCTCGATCGCCCCCTGGCGTCGCTCGAAGACGCTGTAGCCGAAGCCATGGCGAACCCGCACGTGGCTCGTCCCGGCCGGCCGGGGCAGCAGCGACCAGAACTGGCCCTCGCCCTCGTCGCGCAGATAGAGGGCCTCGCCCAGGGGGTCGCGCACGGGGTCGTTCGACCAGGGCGTCAGCCGGTTCTCGCGGCTGTTGCCCGCCCAGGTGAAGCCCCCGCCCAGCTCGGTGACGATAAAGCCGAAGCGCTCGTTGGCCACCACATTGGTCCATGGCGCCGGCGGCACGCGCCCTGGCCCCACCTCGATCACATACTCGCGCCCGTCGGGGGTGAAGCCGCCGTAGGGCGAGGGCAGGGTCAGCTCGATCGGCGCGTGCGGCGCCTCCGACCCCGGCGCCGGCGTCGGCGCCGCCGCGGGTTGGGCGGCCTCGGCCTCGCGGCTGCGCAGGTGCTGGGCCAGGTTGCCCCGCCGCGTGGTCAGGATCGCCCGGGCCACCGTCTCGATCAGGGTCTGGTCCTCGCTGGATAGCAGATCGCTGCGCAGCACGAAGATGCCGCCCCGCCCGTTCAGCAGCGGGCCGCCGCCCCCGCTGCGCACCATAGCGAGGAGCTGCTCCTGGCGGCCCTGGGCGTAGCCGCCGCTGTCCTCGTTGATGATCACCAGGTCCACGTACAGACGCTTGAAGCGCCAGTAGCCGTGGGCCCGCAGCAGCTCGCTCACCAGGGTCAGGTCGTCGCTCGCGCCGGCCCGCACCAGCACCACGGGGAAGTCGCCCGAGATGCCGTGGCTCCAGAGCGAGCTCTGACCCCTACTGTTGGCCGCGATCGTCTCGGGCCTGGCCCGGCGCCGCCCGTCCTGGTAGAGCAGCGCGCTCGCCAGGCGCTGGAAGCGATGGGCCTGGTCGGCCTCCACCCCCAGGTCGCGCAGCTCGACCTGGCTCTGGGTCCAGGCCAGCTCGAAGGCCCGCGCCACCACGGCCGGGTCGCGGAAGTGGGCGGCGAGCCCGAGGGCTTCGTCGCGCCCGTCGGCCACGCCGGTGATGAAGGTGACCTGGGCGCTGCCGCCGGGGACGATGCGCACCCGCCGCCGCACGCTCAGCACCGGGTCGAGCACGGCGCCCGTGTTCCCGCCCAGGGGGCCGTGCAAGGCCTGGGGGTCCGCCAGGTCGCGCCCGCGCCCGACGAAGGCGGCTCTGTCGCTCTCGTGCTGGGCCGCGCCGAGGGCATGCCCGAGGACGGTCACACTATGTACCGCCCAGATGCGCCGGGCCTCGGGCGAGCGCGGGCGGCGCGAGGCCAGCAGGGCCACGTGCTCGGCCACGTACTCGGTCTCGACAAACAGGTTCCCGAAGGCCGGATGGGCCTCGTCGGCGCCCGGCGGGGCCAGCACCACCTCGCCGTAGCTGGTCAGCTCGAGCTCGCGCGGCGCGGCGGTCAGGTTGGTCAGGGTCACCCGCCGCAGCTCGGCGTGGTCCTCGGGCGAGACCACCACCTCCATGCGCGTGTCGATGCCCGCCACCTGCTGGCGGAACTCGGCCTTGTCGAGCCCGTAGGTCACCTGGTAGCCCTGGGGCGTATGGCGGGTCGGGTGGCATGCGGTGGACCAGATGGCCCCGCTGCGCGTGTCGCGCACGTAGATGCAGCTTCCCCAGCTGTCGCGGGTCACGTCCGAGCGCCAGCGCGTGACCGCCAGGTCGTCGAACGAGCTGCCGCCCGCGCCCGCCGTGGTCAGCATCACGCTGTAGCGCCCGTTCGAGAGCAGATGGGTGTAGGGCACGGCCGTGTGGGGCGTATGGAACTGCCGCGGCGCGGGCGGGGCCGCGATGCTGATCTGCGGCCCGCCGCCCGCCTCGCGGGCTGTGCTCAGGGGCGGGCTCGCGGGCACGCGCTCTTGCAGTAGCAGCTCGGCCGCCTGTACCATCGGCTCGGCGTGGAAACGCCGCTGCATGACCTCGCCCTGCAGGAGGTTGACGAGGGCCAGCAGGCTCATGCCCTGGTGGTGGGCCATGTACGAGCGCACGATCGCCCGGCGCTGCCCCGGCGGCAGTCGCTCGGGGGTATAGTCGGCGGCCTCGTACAGCCCGTAGGCGCCGAACATGCCGTCGGCGATCAGGGTTTTCAGATTCGCGAGGGCCGCGGCGGGGCGCGCCAGCAGGGCCAGCATCGTGGCGTAGGGCGCGATCACCAGGTCCTCGCCCAGCCCGGTCTTCAGCCCCAGGCCGGGTACCCCGAAGGCCCGGTACTGGTAGTTCGTCGCCAGGTCGCGCGCGTTGTAGGCCGACTCCGAGATGCCCCAGGGCGTCCCGCGCTGCGTCCCGTAGGCAATCTGGGCCCGCACCGAGGCGTCGTAGGTCGCGTCGAGCAGCGTCTCGGGGTAGCGGCGCATCCAGATCAGCGGCATCAGGTACTCGAACATGGTGCCGCTCCACGAGACCAGAGCGGCGCCCCCGCCAGCGGCGGTCAGGCTGCGCCCCAGGTGGAACCAGTGCTCCTGCGGCACGTCGCCCTTGGCGATGGCCAGGAAGCTGCCCAGCCGCGACTCCGAGGCCAGCAGGTCGTAGTACGAGCCGTCGAGCCTGTGCTCGGCCAGGTTGTAGCCGATCACGAACAGGCGCCGGCGGTCGTCGTAGAGGAAGCGGAAGTCCATCGCCTCGACATATTCGGCGCACACTGCGGCGATGCGCTCGTGGCGCGCCAGTAGCTCGGCCGCGTCGGGGCTGTGGGCCGCGAGGTCGCCCAGTCTGGGCGGCTCCTCGTCGCGCCCTGCGGGCGGCGCCAGGGTCTCGAGGTCGTCGCGCAGCCGGGCAGCCTGCGCGCCCAGCAGCGCGGCCCATGCGCCGCCGGGGCCGGCCGGGGCGAGGTCGGCGGCCAGCACGACGACCTCGCCGAGCAGCTCGAGGTAGTCCGCCACGCTCGTCGGCGCGCGGCCGAGCAGTTCCTTCAGACCCTCGAGGGCGGCCAGGGTCTGTGTGTCGTCAGGGTCGAGCCCCGCCTCGAGCAGGGCGGCTGTGTCGGCCAGCCCCTCCAGGGCCTGCGCCCCGATCACCGGCGCCTCCCGCAGGGCCAGGTAGCCCTGGCGCAGCGTCAGCAGGGCGCCCGCCAGGTTGCCGCTGTCGACGGTCGAGACATAGGCCGGCGGCAGCGGCTGCAGGGTCTTGGTGTCGTACCAGTTGAGCAGGTGGCCCCTGTAGCGCTCGAGCTGGTCCAGGGTCGCCAGGGCCCGCTCGGTGCGGGCCGTCAGCTCGCCCAGACCCAGGTAGCCCAGGTCGCGCGCGCCCAGGTCGGCCAGCAGCTGTAGTCCGATATTCGTGGGCGAGGTACGGTCGGCGCTCAGGGGCCGCGGGGTCTCCTGAAAATTGTCGGGCGCCAGGTAGTTGACCTCGGCCTGCACGAAGCGCTCGAAGTAGGCCCAGGTCGCCCGGGCCACTCGCCGCAGCAGCAGCCGCTCCTCCGCAGTGAGCGGGCGCGGCGGGGCCAGGTAGGGCCGGTCGAGCCAGGCCGCCAGCCCCGGCCCGATCAGCCAGGCCCCGAGCACGGGCAGGGCGGCCAGGGCCTCGCCGTAGGGCCGCCCGGGCAGGGCCAGCCCGACCCCCGCGGCGGCCAGCAGGGGCGCCGAGCGGCGCAGCATCGGCTCGTGCGAGCGCGTCAGCCGCCCCTGAGCCTGGGCGGCCGTCTCCCACTCCAGCAGGTTGCGCCGGGTCACCAGGGTGCGGGCCAGGGTGCGCCCGATCGCGTCGAGGTTGAGCACCGCCTGGTCGGGCAAGAAGGCGACGTTGAGCGCCAGCCGCAGCGCCGAGAGCCGCAGCTGGCGGGCCTGCGAGCGCAGAGCGTCCAGCCTGGTGGGCGCACGAGCGAAGCCGGACACGGCCCCGAGCAGGTCGAAGGCCAGGGGCGCCGCCAGGTGGGCCAGGGCCAGGCCCGTCCAGGCCGCCGGTCGCCCGGGCAGCCAGCGCCAGCCCGCCGCCAGCAGGGCCACCGTCGCGGGCGGTGTGAGGCTGCGCCGCAGGTTGTCGAAGATCTTGTAGCGCGCGATCGCCGGCAGCACATTGGGGCGCGGGCCGTGCGCCGAGGGCGTGCGCGGCAAGAGCCAGGCCGCGATCTGCCAGTCGCCGCGCACCCAGCGGTGCATGCGCGCCGCCCAGGCCGCGTAGGTGCTCGGGTAGCTGTCCAGCACCTCGACATCCGACAGCAGCCCCACCCGCGCGTACAGCCCCTCGATCAGGTCGTGGCTCAGCAGCCGATTCTCGGGGAAGCGCCCCGCCAGGGCCGGCCTGAGGGCCGCCGGGTCGTAGATGCCCTTGCCGGCGAAGATGCCCTCGCCGAACAGGTCCATGTAGGCGTCCGAGACGGCGGTGGTGTAGGGGTCGACCCCGACGTTGCCGGCGAAGACCCGCGCGAAGCGGCTGGCCGTGGCGCTCGGCAGATCGATGCCCACCCGCGGCTGCAGGATGCCGTAGCCCTCGACCACCAGCCCCGTCGCCGGGTCGAGGCGGGCCTGGTTGAGGGGGTGGGCGATGGCCCCGATCAGGGCCAGGCCCAGGTCGCGCGGCAGCTGCGTGTCGGCATCCAGCGTGATCACATAACGCACTTGCTCCAGCACGCACCGATCGCCGACCATCGCCGCGTAGGTCGTATCCTCGGCCCCATCAAGCAGGGCGTTGAACTCCTCAAGCTTGCCGCGCTTGCGCTCCCAGCCCATCCAGCGCCCCTGGCGCTCGTTCCAGACCCGACGCCGGTGCAGCAGCAGGAAGCGCCCCGGCCCGTGACGCTCGGCGAGCTGCCGGAAGCGCTCGGTCGCGGCCCCCAGCAGGGCCTCGTCCTCGGGCATGGTGGCCGCCGGCGCGTCGGCAAAGTCGGTGAGCAGCGCGAAGTGCAGGCGCGGGTCGTTGTTGGCCAGGGCGATCACCTCGAGCCCATCGAGCTGGTGGTTCACGCTCTCGGGCGTGAGCAGCAGCGTCGGCATGACCACGATCGTGGTCAGCTCGGGCGGCAGGCCGGCGGACAGATCGAGGCGCGGCAGCACCCGCGGCGGCAGGGCCCGGCTCACCGCGCGGTTGACCAGCTCGGCGGCCAGCGCGCCCGCGGGCAGCAGCGCCAGGCCGGCGCCGATGGCCCACCCGCCCCTCCCGCCCGCTCGCCCCCGCCCCGCCAGGGCCATCCCGGCCCCGACAATGGCGGCCGTGGCCCCGCCCAGGGCCCCAAGGTAGAGGGCCGTCGGGCGCTCGAGGGCGGCGCGGCGCGCGACCTCGCCCGGCGACGGCCGGTAGCCCAGCTCGGCCTCGAAGGCGGGGCGGCCCGTGCCGACCAGGTAGTAGCCGATATGGCGCTCGCGCGGGCGCTCCTCGGGGGCGCCTTCGGCCCGGGCGACCACATGGCGCGCCACCTCGTCCTCGCTCAGCCCGGCGCGGCGCGCCAGCTCCTCGACCGCGTGGCGGTAACTGTCGCGGGTCGCAAAGGTCCCCCGCCTGTAGGCCCCCGCCGGATCGAGGCGCAGCACCTGCTCGACCAGGCTCACCTGCTCGAACCAGTCGGGCCAGTCGAGGGCGCTGAGAGCGCGCATGCTGGCGATGGTATTGCCCACCGAGACCTGGCTAGCCGCCTGGCGCTGGTGCTCTTCGTGGATCAGGGCCTCGACGGTCGCGTGGGGCGTGACCGGCTGTGTCTCGAGCCAGGTCACGACGGGCCCGATGTCGTGATCGCCCTCGTGGGCGCGCAGGCGCCGCAGCAGCTGCACGGCCAGAGTCACCGGCAGCACCGGATAGCGCGCGCTCAGCTCGGCCAGGATCGGAACTTCGTCGCCGAGGCGCGGATCGGCCAGCAGCCGCTCGGCCCAGGCGTCGGCCTCCAGGCGCTGGTCGCGCGCCCGCAGCACCAGCTCCGATAGGCTGGCCAGGTTCTTCACCAGGCCGATGCGCAGCATGATCGCCACGGCCCAGAGCTCGCCCATCTTCAGCGGGGTCACCGCCTGATAGGCGTTGAGGAAGCGCAGCAGGGTCTCGGCCTCGATCCGGCCGTCGGTGTGGGTGATCAGCTCGACGGCGATCGCGTAGACCCGCGGCAGCCCGGCCAGGGGCCCGCGCCGCAGCTTCGGCAGCTCGCGGTAGTAGCCCCGTGGCAGGTCGTGACGCACGGCGCGGATCTGCTCGCTGACCACGTGGACGTTGTCGACCAGCCACTCGCCGGCCGGGCTGACCGCCACGCGCCTGCGCACATCCTCGCCCAGGGCGTCCTGGGCGGCCATGATCTGGCGCTCGTCGCGGTCGAGGGCGGTCCGCAGCGGGTCGCCCGAGCGGGCGGTCACCCGGGCGTCGCGATGGTCTGCGGCAATGGCGCGGGCGTGCTCCTCGAGCTGGGCGACGCTGAGCAGCGCGCCGCGCAGCGGCCCTGTGGTGGGCTTCGCCCAGGGGGCGCGGGGCAGGCGGGCCCGCAGACGCCCGGCGAGGGACGTGAGGCCCCTCGCGAGCGTCGCGGGCGCGCCGGCCGGGCCCGGGGCGCGGGTGATTGGTGAGGTCATGTGCTCCTGGGGCCTATTGCTGGCACTGCGTTACGCACGTCGATCGACCATCTTCGGCGTTGGTCACGACACCGTGCGAACTTCGGCTACGCGGGACAAACGAGTTATCCGGTGGTCGACCTGCCGCGCAGCAGCGCGCCGCGGTCCCTCACGGGCCGCTGGAGGCCCTGAGACTCGAGGGGGCCAAGGTCGAGGATCTGCACATACAGGTGGCGGCCGCCGCTGGCAAGCTCGGCGGCGAACTCTAGCTCGTCGCGCAGCACGCGCACGATGTCGTCGAGGGTCAGGCCGCTGGCGCGGGCCCGGGCGATCAGGTCGCCCAACTGGGCTTCGAGGGCGTCGGGGGTCAGGCCGAGGGTCGCGCTGACACTGAGGTCGTTATAGAATTGACAGACCGGGCAGATCACGCCGGCTGCGCCCTCCGGCGCCTCGAGCATCGTGCCGCAGTTCACACAGACGATAGACGGCTGATCACGCATCGCACACCTCCTATACGCGGGGTCGGGGCCCGCAGAGGCGCCCGAGCGCTCACACGGCGGCATTGAGGGCGCGGCTGCGGGCGCACAGCTGCGCGGGCGGAACGAGCGGCCGTCGTAGAGGCACACGATGTGCAGGAGAGTGCAAGAAGTGTGCCGGTGGGGTGTGACAGCGAGGGCGGAAAAGGGTCTTGACAGCGCATCGACGATCGACTATATTGCTAATGCGCATTACTTATCCCTATTAGTGAGCGATTCGCCGCCTAAGGAATAGTCAATGGCCTCGTCGTCGAAGAAACCCCGTACCAAGCGCCCTTCGATGTACGACGTGGCCCGCATGGCTGGCGTGTCACAGACCACCGTATCATTCGTGATCAACGACACGCCCAACGCCAATATCCCCGACGAGACGCGCGAGCGAATCTGGGCGGCAGTGCGCGAGCTTGGTTGGCGCCCCAATGCCATGGCACGTGGGCTGAGCCTGCGCCAATCGCATACGATCGGCTTCATCTCAGACGAAATCGCCACTTCCTCGCACGCGGGCATGATCATCCAGGGCGCCCAGGATGCCGCCTGGGCCAGCGAAAAGATGCTGCTGGTGATCAATACTGGCGGCGACAAGCGCCTCGAACAGCGAGCCCTCGAGATGATGCTCGAGCGCCAGGTCGAGGGCCTGATCTATGCCACTATGTACCACCACGCCGTCGAGCTGCCCACCCTCTCGAGCGAAACGCCCCTAGTGTTGCTCGACTGCTTCGCGCCCAACAGCAGCCTGCCCTCAGTCGTACCCGACGAGGTCCAGGGCGCCCAGACCGCCGTAGCGGCCCTGCTCGCCGCCGGCCACCGGCGCATCGGCTTCATCAATAATGTCGACCCCATCCCCGCCCGCGATGGACGCCTGTCCGGCTACCGTCAGGCCCTCGCGGCCGCCGGCATTCCCTTCGACCGTGATCTGGTGCGCGCGGGTCAGAGTATTGCAACAACGGGCTACCGCTGCGCCGGCGAACTGCTAGACCTGCCCGCACGCCCTACAGCGATTTTCTGCTTCAGCGATATTATCGCGATGGGCGCCTACGATGCGATCAAGGGGCGCGGCCTGCACATCCCCGCCGATGTTGCCGTCGTCGGCTTCGACAATCTCGAGGTGATCGCCGCGCATCTCCACCCGCCCCTGTCGACAATCGAACTCCCCCATTATCAAATGGGCGAGTGGGCTGTCAACTATCTGCTGCGTCACGCCGATACACTCCCTGGCCCTCAGCCTACCCAGCATCACATTGCATGTCGCTTCGTCGAACGTAGCTCTACCTAATTAAGGTCGTAATCCAGTGACGAAGGAGGCGCCTGGCACGAATCATTCTTTAGTAATCCGGATTATCAAACTAACGCTACAACGAAGTCAGCTCACACTGTCGTCAAGGAGAAAAGCCATGCTGCACCGCCAGCTCGCCCTGCTGCTCATCGTCACCGCCCTCGCCGCCTGTGGCGCCCCTGCCGCCTCGAACCCGACGGCCCCCGCCGAGCCTACTGCCGCGCCCGCCGCCACCGCGGCCCCCGCCGAGCCTACTGCCGCGCCCGCCGCCACCGCGGCCCCGACCGCCGCCCTGCCCACGGTCGCCCCCGTCAGCGGCGAGCGCACCACGCTTGGCCTGTGGACCCACTCGGCCGGCAATGTAGGCGAGATGGAGGCGATCACCAAGATGGTCAACGACTTCAACGCCAGCCAGGAGACCTACGCGATCGCGATCGAGGCCTTCCCCCAGGCCAGCTACAATGACTCGGTGGCCGCCGCCTCGGTGGCCGGCAGCCTGCCCTGCATTATCGACCTCGACGGCCCCACTGTGCCCAACTTCGCCTGGTCGGGCTATGTGCAGCCCCTGCCGATCAGCGACGACCTGCGCAGCCAGCTCAGCTCGGCCGCCGTCGGCACCTACAAGGGCGAGGTCTACTCGGTCGGCCAGTTCGACGTAGCCCTGCTGATCTACGGCCGCAAGTCGCTGCTCGAGCAGCACGACATCCGCATCCCCACCATGGACGAGCCCTGGACCCAGGACGAGTTCATGGCCGCCCTGCAGACGCTCAAGGACTCGGGCGAGTACGAGTACGCCTTCGACCTCAACCCCGGCTACACCGGCGAGTGGTGGTCCTATGCCTACTCGCCCATGCTCCAGAGCTTCGGCGGTGACCTGATCGACCGCGAGAGCTTCACCGAAGCCGAGGGCACACTCAACGGCCCCGAGGCCCTCGCCTGGGCCAAGTGGTTCCAGAGCCTCTTCGCCGAAGGCTACGCCAACCCGACCCCCGCCGACGACCAGGGCTTCCTCCAGGGCCGCGTGCCCCTCTGGTACACCGGCAGCTGGTCGGCCAACGACGTGGTCAAGGCCTATGGCGACGACGCCCTCTTCCTGCCCCCGCCCGACTTTGGCAACGGCCCCAAGATCGGCGGCGCCTCGTGGCAGTGGGGCATTAGCTCGGCCTGCGACGACGCCGAAGGGGCCTGGCAGTTTATCGAGTATATGCTGCAACCCGAGCAGATCGCCCTGATGTCGAACACGACCGGTCTGATCCCCACCACCGAGGCGGCCGCGGCCCTCACCGAGAACTACGCCGAGGGCGGCAAGTACCGGGTCTTCTTCGAGATGGCCCAGCGTTTCGCCCTGCTGCGGCCCGAAACCCCCGGCTACCTGACGATCTCGAACCAGTTCGAGCAGGCCGGCCTGGCTATCCGCGACGGCGCCGATGTGCAGGACACGCTCGACGATGCGGTCGACGCGATCGAGCAGGACATCCAGGACAACAACAACTACGGTTTCTAAACAGTGACGCCTGGTGGGTGCTGCCCTGTGTCCGCGGCAGCACCTTTCAGCTCGAGGTATAGCTATGGCAGCGACAGACCTCACGACGACAGGAGCAGCGCCCAGGCGCCAGCGGCGGTACGTTGACCTCGTGCCAGGCCTGCTGATGGTCGCCCCGGCGATCTTCTTCCTGCTGCTCTTTCTGATTGGACCCTTCTTCCTCGGCATCGCCTTCAGCTTCACCAACCAGCGCCTGATCTCGGCCAACCCGACCGAGTTCGTCGGCCTGCGCAACTACGGCCGCCTGTTGAGCTTCGCGGTTCTGCCGCTCGAGCCAGAGCTCGACGCGGCGACAGGCCAGCCCGCTCGCGATGCGGACGGCAACCTGCAGTACCCACGCACCCGCCAGTTCACCCGCGACGAGGAGCAGTACCCGCAGTACGCCGGCATGCGCGAGTGGTTGAGCCTCGATCTCGGCACGACGCGCTACTACCTGCTGGCCAGCGACCCGACCTTCCTGCGCTCGCTGCTCAACATCTTCTACTTCGCCGTGGTCGTGGTGCCGCTACAGGCGGGCCTGGGCCTGGCCCTGGCGCTGCTGATCAACCAGAAGGTGCGCGGGGTCAATATCTTCCGTACGCTCTACTTCAGCCCCGTGGTCACCTCGATTGTGGTGATCTCGATCGTCTGGACCTTCATCTACGAGAAGAATGTCGGCCTGATGAACCAGATCCTCGGCGCCCTGACCTTTGGGCAGGTCGGGCCGGTTGACTGGCTCGGCGACGAGCGCCTGGCGATGCCCTCGATCATGCTCATGTCGATCTGGCAGGGCGTGGGCTTCCAGATGGTGCTCTTCCTGGCCGGCCTACAGGGCATCCCCGAGTCGCACTACGAGGCGGCCAGCATCGACGGGGCCAACGCCTGGCAGCAGTTCCGCTATATCACCATCCCTGGTCTGCGCAACGTGATGATCTTCATCCTGATCACGATCACCATCGCGGCCTTCCAGCTCTTTACCCAACCCTTCGTGATGACCAACGGCGGCCCCAACGATGCGACCACCACAGTGGCCTTCCACATGGTGCGCGAGGGCTTCCGCGAGCAGGATATCGCCTACGCTTCGACGATCGCGGTAGTCTTCTTCCTGTTGATCCTGGCAGTCTCGCTGATCCAGCGCTACCTGACCCGCGACAAGGAGGCTTGAGCAATGGCAGCTAGAACGACCCGCGGCGTCCAGACCGCGCCCGTCGACCTGCACCTGCGCCGCCGGCTGGGCACAGTGCTTACCTACGCCCTACTTGTGATCCTGGCCCTTGCGTTTGTCTTCCCGCTGCTGTTCATGCTCAGCGCCTCATTCAAGACCAACGATGCGATCTTCGCGGACCTGCGCTCGTTGCGGGCCTTCGTGCCGGTGGGCGAGCTGACCCTGGACAACTATGCGGCGGTCTTCACGCGCAGCCTGTTCTCGCGCTTCCTGTTCAACTCGCTGCTCATCGCGACAATCACCGTCGCGGCAAACCTGCTGTTCAACAGCATGGCCGCCTACGCCCTTTCGCGCCTGGCCTGGCCCGGCAAGGCTCTGGTGCTCGGCCTGATCGTCGCCACCCTGGTGATCCCCGGCGACACGGTGGTGATTCCGCTGCTGCTGCTGGTGAGCAAGCTGCCCAGCCTTTCGTTCGAGGGCGGCCTGCACCTGACGCCAGGCTGGCTGAACACCTACCACGTGCAGATCGTGCCCTTCTTGGCCAGCGCCTTCTCGATCTTCCTGTTTTACCAGTTCTTCCAAGACATCCCGCGCGATCTGGACGAGGCGGCGACGATCGACGGGGCGAGCCGCTGGCGGATCTACCGCAGCGTAATCGTGCCCATCTCGGGTCCCGTCTTCGCCACAGTAGCCATCCTGACCTTTCTCTCGAGCTGGAATAGCTTCCTCTGGCCGATCATGACTGTGCAGAGCGAGCAAATCCGCCCGGTGCTGGTAGGAATGCAGTACTTCTTCCAGCAAGACACCGAGTGGGGCGAGGTTATGGCCTACGCCACTCTGATCACCCTGCCCATCCTGGCACTGTTCATGGTCTTCCAGCGCTCGTTCGTGCAGAGCATCGCCACCTCCGGCCTCAAGGGGTGATTGTCAGGCTACAATACGGCTTGTCTGGTGGCGTTTGGGCCCGGCAGGCTGCGCCCATCCCCCGAGCCCTAGAGTGCCCGCCACTCTCGGAGCTACTTTAGTGGAAAGCTGCCGTTATGCGCCTCCTGTCACTGGCCATGCTCGTGAACATGCTCCCTGGCTGCGGCCCCGCCCCCAACGCCCCCGCCGCGGTGACCCCAGAGCCCCCGGATAACGTGCTGCTCGCCGACCGCCCGCGCCTGCACTTCTCGTCGCCCGTGGGCTGGCTCAACGACCCCAACGGGCTGGTCTACCTCGAGGGCGAGTACCACCTCTTCTACCAGCACCACCCCGCCTCGCTGGTCTGGGGGCCGATGCACTGGGGCCACGCGGTCAGCGCCGACCTGCTGACCTGGCAGCACCTGCCGATCGCCCTGGCCCCCGACGGGCTGGGCCAGATCTTCTCGGGCAGCGCCGTGATCGACCACGCCAACAGCGCCGGCTTCGGCCCGGGCGCCATGGTCGCGATCTTCACCCACGCCGGCGATCAGCAGGCCCAGAGCCTGGCCTACAGCCTCGACCGCGGTCGCACCTGGGCCAAGTACGCCGGCAACCCGGTGCTGCCCCCGCCCGCTGGCCAGCCCGACTTCCGCGACCCGCGCGTCTTCTGGCACGCCGACTCCAGCGGCGGCCAATGGGTCATGCTGCTCGCCGTCGGCCAGGAGATCTGGTTCTACACCTCGCCCGACCTGAAGGCCTGGACCAAGACGGGCGTCTTCGGCGCGGGCCATGGCGCCCACAGTGGCGTCTGGGAGTGCCCCGAGCTGGTCAGTCTGCCTATCGACGGCGGCCCCGCGCGGCGCTGGGTGCTGCTGGTCGGCGTGCAGCAGGGGGCGCCCGCCGGTGGCAGCGGCACTCAGTACTTCGTCGGCGCCTTCGACGGCGCGACGTTTACGAGCGACGACCCGCCCGCGACGGTGCGCTGGGCCGACTATGGCGGCGACTTCTACGCGGCCCAGGCCTGGGGCGACGCGCCGGACGGGCGCACCCTGACCGTGGCCTGGATGAACAACTGGGACTACGCCCGCGACACCCCGGCCAGCACCTGGCGCGGCGCGATGAGCCTCCCGCGCGAGCTGGGCCTGGCCCGCGACGGCGACGGGCTGGCCCTTGTGCAGCGCCCCGCCCGCGAGCTGCACGCCCGCCGCGGCGAGCCGCGCGCCTACGGCCCGATCACCCTCGCGGATACAACCCTGCCCCTCGACCCGGCCCCCGGCCAGAGCGTCGAGCTGATCGCTAGCTTCAGTGCCGCCGCGGCGAGCGCCACCCGCTTCGGCCTGCGCGTGCGCGTGGGCGACGGCGAGGCGACGATCGTGGCCTACGACCGCGAGGGCGGGCAGCTCTCCGTCGACCGCGGGCGCTCGGGCCGGGCCGTGCCGGGCTTCGCCGCACCCCAGCTGGCGCCCCTCGAGCCTCGCGACGGGCGCATCACCCTGCACCTCGTGCTCGACGTCGCCTCGCTCGAGCTCTTCGCCGACGACGGGCGCGTGGCCATCACCAGCCAGATCTTCCCCAGCCCGGCCAGCCTCGGCCTCGAGCTTTTCGCCGAGGGCGGGGCCGTGACGGTCGAGGCGCTAACCGTCTGGGCGCTGGAGTAGGGGCTCAGCAGATCCGCGGCAGCTGCTCGCCGACCATCATATCGACCACGCGCATACCGCCGATCCCGGTGCGGGCCACGACCACGCCGGGGTGCTCGGCGGTGACGTGGCCGATGATCGCCGCCCGCGCCCCCAGGGGGTGGCGGCGCATGCGCTCGAGCAGCCGCTCGGCCACATCGGCAGGCGCGAAGGCCACCAGCTTGCCCTCGTTGGCCACATAGAGCGGGTCCATGCCCAGCAGCTCGCAGGCGGCGCGCACGGCGGGCTGCACCGGCAGGCGGCGCTCCTCGATCACCACGCCCACGCCCGAGGCCTTCGCGATCTCGTTGAGCGTCGAGGCTACCCCGCCGCGGGTCGGGTCGCGCAGGGCGTGGATCGCGCGGCTCTCGTCGAGCAGCTCGGCCACCAGCCCGTTCAGCGGGGCGCTGTCCGACTCGACCGGCGCGCCGAACTCGAGGCCCTCGCGCACGCTCAGGATGGCCACCCCGTGGTCGCCGATCTCGCCGCTAACCAGCACCGCGTCGCCCGGCCGAGCCTGCGAGGGCCCGATGCGCACGCCCTCGGGCACCACCCCGAAGCCGCTGGTATTGATATAGACCCCGTCGCCATGGCCCCGGTCGACCACCTTGGTGTCGCCGGTGACCAGGGTCACCCCGGCGCGGCGGGCCGCCTCGCCCATGGCGCGCGCGATCGCCGCCAGCTGGTCGAGGGGCATGCCCTCTTCGAGGATGAAGCCGGCGCTGAGAAAGAGCGGCTGGGCCCCGCTCATGGCGATATCGTTGACCGTGCCGTTGATCGCCAGGTCGCCGATATTGCCGCCGGGGAAGAAGAGCGGCCGGACCACGAACGAGTCGGTCGAGTAGGCCAGGCGCGCCCCGGCCACACTCACCACCGCCGAGTCGCCCAGCTCGGCCGGCCCGGCCCCCCCGAAGGCGGGCAAGAAGAGGTGCTCGACCAGCTCGGCCGAGAGCTTGCCGCCGCCGCCGTGGCCCATGACGATGCGCGGGTGGTCGCGCAGCGGCGCAGGGCAGGTCCAGCCCTCGAAGTTGATGGGCTCGCCCATCAGGCTACCCCCACTTCCTCGGCCCTGATGAAGCGCCCATACTGGTAGTAGGCCGCGCAGGCGCCCTCGCTCGAGACCATGGTCGCCCCCAGGGGGTTGCGCGGGGTACACTCTTTGCCGAAGGCCGGGCACTGGTTGGGCTTGAGCAGGCCCTGCAGCACCTCGCCGCTGTGGCAGAGGGTCGACTCTTCGGTCTTGATCCCGCTGACCGCGAAGCGCTGCTCGGCGTCGTACTCGGCGTAGGCAGCGCTGAGCCGCCAGCCGCTCTGGGGGATGACCCCGATCCCGCGCCAGGCCCGGTCGGTGACCTCGAAGACCTCGGCCAGCATCTTCTGGGCGGCCGGGTTGCCCTCGGCGCTGACCGCGCGCTCGTAGGCGTTCTCGAGCTCGGCGCGGCCCGCCTCGAGCTGGGCCACGCTGCGGCGGATGCCCTCGAGCACGTCGAGCGGCTCGAAGCCGGTGACTACGATCGGCACGCCGTAGCGCTCGACCAGGGGGCCGTACTGGCGCGTGCCCATGACGCTGCAGACGTGGCCGGCGGCGAGGAAGCCCTGGACGCGGTTGGTCGGCGCCTCCAGCAGGGCGGTGATCGCGGGCGGCACCAGCACGTGCGAGACCAGCATCGAGAAGTTGCTCAGGCCTAGCCGGCGGGCCTGGGCCACCGCCATGGCATTGGCCGGGGCCGTGGTCTCGAAGCCGATCCCGAAGAAGACCACCTCGCGCTCGGGGTTCTGCTGGGCGATCCGCACCGCGTCGAGGGGCGAGTAGACGATGCGCACATCGCCGCCCTCGCTCTTCACGCGGAAGAGGTCCTTGCTGCTGCCGGGCACGCGCAGCATGTCGCCGAACGAGCAGAAGATCACCCCGGGCCGGGCCGCGATCGCCAGGGCCTTGTCGATAATCTCGAGCGGGGTGACACACACCGGGCAGCCGGGGCCGTGGATCAGCTCGATCTCGGGCGGCAGCAGCTGGTCGATGCCATTGCGAATGATCGAGTGGGTCTGCCCGCCGCAGACCTCCATCAGGGCCCAGGGGCGCGTGGTGATGCGGCGGATCTCGGCGAACAGCCGGGCCGCCAGCTCGGGGTCGCGGTACTCGTCAAGGTACTTCATGGGCGGCCTCCGCGTCGGCGTTCAGCTCTTCGTCGAGGATGCCGAGCGAGTGGAACAGGGCCAGGGTCTCGCGGGCCGACTCCTCGTCGATCTTCGAGATCGCGAAGCCCACGTGCACGATCGTGAAGTCGCCGACCACGATTTCGGGCAGGTAGGCCAGGCAGATCTCCTTCTCGATCCCGTTGAAGTTGGCCCGCCCCATGCGCGCCCCGTCCTGCTCGTAGATCTCCATGATCTGCCCGGGGATGCCGAGACACATAGCCGTATCCTTTCGGTCCTGGCGCCCCGGCTCAGCCGAGGGCCCAGATCATCACGCGGTTATTGCCCGAGTCGGCGATCGCCAGCTTGCCCCCGTGCAGGTGCAGCCCGTAGGGCCAGCAGAGCGTATCGTGGGCGACGGCCTTCCAGCGGTTCTCGCCCCCGCCGCCAAAATCGACCTGCCCCAGGACCAGATCCGCCTCGGGGAAGGCCCCGGATCGCGGCGGCTCGGCCCATACTAACACACGATTGTTGGCCGTGTCGGCCACGGCCAGGTATCCGTCGTCGTAGGCCAGGCAGTAGGGGAAGCGCAGCCGCGCCGGGCCCTGGGGCCGGTGCGGCAGCTCCTCCGCGATGAGCATATCGGGCTGGCCGAGCACCAGCTCGGCGGGCCGATCGGCGAGGGGCGTGGGCGTCCATCCCAGCACGCGGTGGTTGCCGGCGTCGGCGACGTACAGGGTCGCCCCATCGCCGGCCACAGCGTGGGGCCAGCGGAAGCTATTGCCGGCGACCGGGCCGCCCCGGTTCTCGTCGTTGCTCGCGGGGTCGGGCTGGCCGAGCACCAGGTCGGGCGCCCGCCCGGGCTCGGGCGCGCCGCGCCAGCCCAGCACGCGCCGGTTGCCGGTGTCGGTGATGTAGAACCAGCCGGCCACCCAGCCGATCCCGTAGGGCCAGTAGAGGCTCAGGGCGTCCACCGCCCCGCCGCGGTTCGGCTCGACCGCAGTAAGCGATGGCTGCCCCAGGGCGTAGTCGGGCGGCGTATCCGAGGCGGTGGGCACCTGCTCCCACACCAGCACGCGGTGGTGCCAGGCGTCGGCGACGTACAGGCGCCCGTCGAGCACCAGCACGCCGGTCGGCAGATACAGCCCGTTGCCGGGGCCGCGACCCGCGGCCGCGGGCCCCTCGCTGAAGAAGTCGGGCTGGCCGAGCACCACGTCGGCCGGCTGGCCATCGTGCTCGGGCACGCCGTGCCAGATCAGCACGCGGTGGTTGCCCGAGTCGGCCGCCACCAGCAGCTGGTCGTCCAGGTAGACCCCGCGTGGGGCGTAGAGCTGCGCGGGCGTCGGCGCGGCCGCGGGCAGGGCCAGCCCCCCCGCCGAGTAGGCCCCGAGCCAGACCAGGGGGCGCGCGGCCAGGGCGCGGGCGGGGCGGTCGGCTACGGCGCTCATGAGGGCCGCACCCAGATGTGGCCGTCCTGCACGCGCAGGGGGAAGCGCTCGAGCTGGGCTTGCGGGGCGGTCAGGCACTCGCCGGTGCTGCCATCGAAACAGAAGGCGTGCCAGGGGCAGGTGATCGTGCCCGTCTCGGGGTCGAGATCGCCGCCGTCGAGCGGCATGCCCTGGTGGGCGCAGGCGTTGCGGAAGGCGCTGAGCTGGTTGGCCAGGTTGACCACCAGCACCTCGGCGTCGCCGAAGCGCATGGCGGCCATGCTGCCGGCCGGCACCGCATCGAGCTCGGGGCCGCGCACCCAGCCGGCGCCCGGGTCGCCCGCGCCGCGCACACCGATCGAGTCGAGGCTGATCAGCCCGGGGCCGGGCTCGTTCGGCAGCACCTCGACCTTGCGGATCTCGGGGATCTGGCTCAGGATGGCCTCCTCGACCCCGTCGCGCAGCGTCACCGCCGACATCGAGCAGCCGTTGCAGGCGCCGTGCAGCCGCACGAAGACCGTGTCGCCGCGCACCTCGGCCAGCTCGACATCGCCGCCGTGAGACTGCATATAGGGCCGCACCATCTCGAGCACCCGGGTGACCCTGGTGGCCATATCGGCGCGCACCAGGCCGTGCATCGCGAACAGAGCGTAGACCAGCGGCTCCTCGACCAGCTCGAAGAGCAGCTCTTTGCCGCGCGGGTCGGCCTTCAGCCGCTGGATGATCGTGGTGAGCCCGGCCTTATGGAAGGCCTCGACGGCCTGCTTCAGATCGGTGGCCTTACCGCGCGCGCCGTCGTCCAGCTTGCGCACTTCGGCCATGGCCGTGTCGACCTGCTCGGCCAGAGCCTCCAGCGTCGTGGCGGGCGCGCTATCACTCGGGCGGGTCATCGTCGCCATAGGGCTCCTCTAGGTTAGTTGTAGCCGATCTGCTGCTCAAGGGCTTCGGCGGTCTTGGCGCCCAACAGGTCGGCGAAGGCGCGCAGGGCCATCTGCTGGAGCATCGCCTCTACCGTGGCGGCCTCGGGGGGCGGGACGCGGCGGCGCGGCAGGGCCTGCAGCACAAAACAGGCCCCGGCCGGAGTGTCCAGCAGAAAGTCGCGAAAGATCGCCTGGGCGAACTGGTCGAGCCAGATCCCCTCGCCCTGGGCGTCGGCTCGCAGGCGGGCCAGGGCGTTCTCGGCGCCCTCATTGCGCTGCACGATCCGCTCGATGTAGCGCTCGACGGCGGTCATCAGCAGGAAGTCAAACTGCTGGCGCTGGTACGCCTCCATCGCTGCGCTCCTCCTTCTGCGCCGCGGCGCTGCGCTCGATCTCGCTCAGTACCTCGCGCACCGCGGCGGCGGCCTCGTGGTCGCCGCCGGCCGCGAAGAGGCGCGCCGCCTCCTGGAGTTTGGGCCGGGCGTGGGTGAAGATGCCCAGGTGGGCCAGGGCGTTGCCCTGGTTGGCCAGGACCCGCCCGTAGCCCAGGGGGTCCTGGTCGGGGTCGCGGGCCGCCAGCACCGCCTCGTACAGCTCGACCGCCTCGGCCAGGTGCTCCTCGGGGCGGGCCGAGGGCAGGTACTGGAGCGCGTTGGCCAGGTTCAGCTGCGCGCTGCTCCACTGCTCGGGGTGGCTCTCGCGGGTGTACACGGTCAGGGCCTCGCGCAGGGCCTGGACGGCGATGCCCATGCGCAGCTGGTCGCTGGCCTCGGTGAGCGGCATGGCCAGGTAGGCCAGGGCCAGGTTATTCTGGGCCAGGGCGTAGAGCTCGGGGTAGGCGCCCCGGCTGAAGACGCGCAGGGCCTCCTGGTAGCACTTGGCGGCCTCGAGCAGCGCGCCCCGCTGGCCGCGGGCCAGCTCTTGGTAGAGCATGCCCAGGTTGAGCGCGGCGTGGGCGCGGGTCTCGTCGAGGCCCGTGCCGGCGAGCAGCCTGAGCGCCTCGCGGTAGTGCTGCACGGCCATAGGCTCTGGGCCGAGCCGGTCGAGGCGCGTCTCGGCCAGGGTCATATGCAGCTGGCCGGCGAGCAGGGGCGAGGCGGGGGCGGCGGCGGCGATCGCCTCGGCCAGGGCGCTCTCGGCCTCGGCCGAGGCCCCGCGCTCGAGGCTGTGGGCGGCCCCGGCCATCAGCGCAAAGGCCCGCAGCTCGCCCGCGGCCTCGCCGAGCGCGGGCGGGGTGTCGGTCAGGCCGAGGGTGAAGGCGGCCACGCCGAGCAGCAGGGCCAGGTCGCCCGTCAGCGCTTCGCGCAGGGTCGCGTAGTCGGCGGGGTCACCGCCGAGCACGAAGCGGTTGTAGCTGGCCTCGGGCGAGGGATCGCCGGCCAGGGCGGCCAGGGCGCCTGCGCTATCGCCGCTGTGGGCCAGGGCGAAGAAGCGCCAGGGCTCCGGCAGGTCGGCGGGCAGGCGGCCGCGCAGCAGCTCGGGCAGGGCCGTCTCGGCGCCCTCGGCCGGCGGCAGGGCCAGGTAGCCGGCCGGGAGGGGGAAGATGCCGAGGGGCTGCGGGCGGAGGGCGAGCTTGGTCATAGCAGTGCTTTCAGCAATCACATCCCATCAGGCGGGTGCGGCAGGTCGCGCTGGGCGGCGCGCCTGATCCAGTCGGCGGCGACGCGCGCCATGCGCTCGCTGCGATAGGCCTCGATCCGGTGGCGGCGCGTCTCGTCCCAGAAGATCACCTCGAGGTAGACCACCCACTGACCGCGCTCGTATGCCACCGAGGTCTGAGCCGCGAGGGCCTCGTCGTTGAAGCCGTCGGGCGGGTCAGGCGTGCGAAATGGCCACATCGCGAACCTCCGTCGCTCAGCCGGGCGTGCTGGGGGCGAGCGCCACCCGCAAGGCGCCCCCGCGCTCGTCCCAGAAGGCCAGGCGCGGGCCGGGGGGCGTCCCGGGCGGCAGCAGCTCCCAGATCAGCACGCTGCGGTCGCCGCGCCCATTGCGCTGCTTCAGCAGCAGGCCGCCGGCGGCGGCCCCGCGGGTGGGCATGAGCCACAGCTCGGGGCCGCGTGGCAAGACCACCAGCACGTCCTGTGGGAAGAACCTGCTGGCCACCTCGGCGCTCAGGTGCAGGTAGCCCTGAGCGGTCAACTCAACCTCGAGCGTCGACATAAGGCTCGCTCAACGCGCTGATCAGGCTGGCCGCCAGCGCCTCCATGCGCGCCGCGACGGCGGGGCTCAGGGGCGCCCCCGGGTCGAAGCAGGCGCCCTCGATCAGGTAGACAGTGATGTCGCGCGGGTACTCATCCTTCAGCAGCCAGCGCCCGAAGGCCAGCGAGTGATCCCAGCGGAAGGCGTGCAGGTTCATGCCCTGGGGCGGCGGGATCTGCTCGAGCACCTCGCCTGGCACCTTGTAGAGCGCGCCCGGCTCGGCGCCCGTGCGCGAGGCGTCGATGATGATCACCTTATCGGCGCCCCGCATCTTGAAGGCCACATCCATGCCCGCCGTGCCCCCGTCAACCACCCGCACCCCCTCGGGCAGACCCAGCTCCCAGAGCCTGCGGATCAGGATCGGGCCGACTCCGTCGTCGCCCCGTAGCAGGTTGCCGCAGCCGATGATCACAGTGTCGCTCATGCAATATAATTTCTCTATATGCACACAGCCTGAGAGCGACCAACCTGTGCGGGGCGGCCCTTGCGGGCAACCCGGCACAGGTTGGAGTCTGCGGTCGTGCGGTCGCCGAGCCCTACGCGCCCTCGCCCATGCGGAAGCGCGCTAGCTCCTTGCCGGTCTTCTCGTCGTAGGCGTGCACCGTGCATACCAGGCACGAGTCGTAGCTGCGGGCGACGTGGCCCAGCTCGACCGGGTCGCTGCTGTCGGCGATCGGCGTGCCGACAAAGGCCTGCTCCATCGGGCCATTGACCTGCTTGCTATCGCGCGGGCCGATATTCCAGGCCGTCGGCGTGACCACCTGGTAGTTCTCGATCTTGCCGTCCTTGATCGTGATCCAGTCCGAGAGGCTGCCGCGGGCCGCCTCGGTCGAGCCGAAGCCGCGGCCGTCGGCCAGCTCCTGGGGCTTGATGTAGAACTTCTCGTGCAGGTCGAGCTGGTCGAGCCAGCCGCGAGCGAGCTTGAAGTACTTGGCGGCCTCGTGCATACGGGCCATCACGCGCACCAGCACGCTGGGGCCGACCGTCGTGATCGCGTCGTGGAACAGCGGGTCGAAGTCCTGCCAGCTCTCGGCGCCCGGCTTGCCGGCCATCACCTGGCGCGAGAGCGGGCCGGTCTCGAGGGGCTTGCTGCCGACGCCGGGGATCTCATAGCGGGGCGACTTGGCGAAGCTATACTTGCCCTGCTTGCGCCCGATCGCCGGGTCGATCGGCTCGGTGCGGCCATCGAAGGGGTGCAGCGAGTGGTTGCCCTCATAGAACGAGTGGGTCACATCCTCGCGCACCAGGGCCTGGTCGAAGTCATAGTACTTGCCGTCGACATAGGCCCCCGAGCGGTTGATCAGGCCGGCGTTGCGGCCCTCGATCGTCGGGCGGGCGTACTTCTCGGGGTTGAAGTAGGTGCCGGTGGCCAGGTAGTTCCCGAAGCCGGCGCCAAACTTATCCAACCCGATGCGCTGGGCGAAGCGGATGAAGAAGCCGCAGTCGGAGTTGTAGTGGCTCTCATTCTCGTCGACCCAGGCCAGCACATCGGCCCAGGTCTTGTTCTCGAGCCAGCGGTCGATCGAGCAGCCCAGCCAGCGCTTCTCGAGCCACTCATCCTTCCAGTAGTCGAGGATGGCGATCGAGCGGGTGACGTCCGAGAGCGTGGGCGCGCACATCACGCCGCCGGGGATCATGAAGCTCGAGTGGGGCCACTGGCCGCCGTAGATTGCGTAGACCTCGACGGGCTTGCCCGAGAGGGTCACGCCGGCCTCGTAGCTGGTGCCGACGAAGGGCGCGAAGCGGCGCACCGCCTCGTCGTAGCCCTCGGCCTTGGCGTAGTTCTTATTGGTCAGGTCGATCGCGAAGAGGGCGTAGAACCAGCGCGGGATGGACTGCAGCGTCTCGCAGGCCTGGGCGATGTTGCGCACCAGGGTCGCATTGGGCGGCAGCTCGGTCTTCCAGGCCGTATCGAGGGCGTAGACCGCCTTGTAGAGGTGGCTGCCGCCGCAGATCCCGCAGATGCGCGGGGTGACGATCAGGCCGGCCTGGGGATCCTTCCCTTTGAGGATGATCTCGAAGCCGCGGAACATGGCCGCCTCGGTCCAGGCGCTGGTCACCACACCATCGCGGATCGAGACCCGCACATCGAGGTCGCCCTCGACCCGCCCAAGGGGGCTGATGTGCAGGTCGAGCGTTTTGCCGCCTGCAGTCGAGATATCGGTCACAGTCGCCATTGACAGCACTCCCTTCAGCGCACATGGCGCGGCCTAGACGACGAACATATCCTCTTTCGACCATTTGGGCGCCGCCACGCGGGCCGCTGCGGCCAGGGCCATGTAGCTGAGCGGGTCGGTGCCCGTGGGCACATCCTTCGGGATGGTCCCGCTGATCTTCTGGGTCTTGAAGACCGTGCCGGGGGCCAGGTCGAAGAAGGGGAACTCGGGCTCGGTACAGCCGGTGCAGGGCATACCGGCGCGGGTCTTCGAGGATTGGCGGTTCCAGAGGATGCGGTTGCAGGGCGAGTGGGTCATCGGGCCGCGACAGCCGAACTCGTAGAAGAGGCAGCCGGTGCGCGTGCCCTGGCCGAACTCCATGGTCGACTGCTTGTACTCGAAGAACTGCACGCGGGTGCAGCCGGTCTGGGTGAAGCTCTTGAAGAAGGTCTGGGGCCGCTGCAGCTCGTCGAGGGCGATGTCGCCCGTGCGGCCGCTGGCCACCGCCACCAGGATCTGGGTCACCCAGTCGGGGTGGGCCGGGCAGCCGGGAATGTTGATCACCGGCAGGCCGGCCTTCGAGACCCAGTCGCCGCCCAGGAAGCCGCCCTTGGCCTTGCGCAGGTACTGCAGGCCGACCGAGTCGCTGGGGTTGGGGGCCACGGCGGGGATGCCGCCCCAGCAGGCGCAGTCGCCGATCGCGACCACGATGCTGGCCTGGTTGGCCAGCTCGATCACCCAATCCTTCATCGGGCGATCAGCGAACATGTCGTAGCGGCCCGTGCCATTCGGCCCCTGGATGACCGTGCCCTCGAAGACGAAGATGTCCAGCGGTCGCTCGCCGCGGGCGCACTCGTAGAAGAGCTTCTGGGCTGCCTCGCCCAGCTCCATGCCCAAGGATGGGTGCCAGAGAATGTCGATGCCGAAGTCGGTCACCAGGTCGCAGGCGCTGGGCTCCTCGGCGTTGAGGAAGGACATCGTGTTGCCACTACACGCCCCTCCTTGCAGCCATAACAGTGTCGCCATCAGGGGTCTCCTCGCTACGAATGCTCGCGGCTACGCGGACGGTCAAACGGCGTGCGCCCCGACGGCGCGCGCTCGGCGCTCGGCGAGCCAGTCGAGCCAGGGGCTCAGACCGGCGCCCGTTTTCGCAGAGGTCTCGAAGATGGTGATGCCGGGCCGCACGCTGTCGAGGTTGCGGCGCATCAGCTCGAGGTCCAGGTCGCAGGGCACGGCCAGGTCGAGCTTGGTGATCACGGCCACGTCGGCCGAGTTGAACATGGACGGGTACTTCAGGGGCTTGTCCTCGCCCTCGGCGGCCGAGAGCAGCACGACCCGAATCTGCTCGCCCAGGTCGTAGCTCGAGGGGCAGACCAGATTGCCCACATTCTCGATGAACAGATAGTCCAGCTGGTTTAGCTCCCAGCCGGCCTCGGCCAGGTGTGCGTTGATCCACTCGGCCTCGAGGTGGCAGAGGCCGTGGGTCGCGATCTGGCGCACCTGGGCCCCGCTACGGGCCAGGCGCCGGGCGTCGTTATCGGTGGCCAGGTCGCCCACCAGTGCCGCCGGACGCTGCCCAGCCTCGACCAGGGCCCGCAGCGTGCGCTCGAGAAACGCCGTCTTGCCCGTGCCCGGGCTTGATACGAGATTGAGAGCCAGCAGCCCAGCGGCCTGAAAGCGCTCGCGCAGCGCGGCCGCCAGGTGGTCGTTCTTGCTCAGCACGCCGGCGCGCACTTCAAGCAGGCGGGTGCTCATGCCCCCTCCTCTAGCGCTGGCACGGGCTCGTAGAGCTCGAGGCTGGTCAGCTCGAGCTCGCGGCCCTGACGGATGGCGGCGCTCGGGGTGTCGCACAGCGGACAGCGGAAGCTGCCGGCCAGCGCGGGTTGCACCTCGCGTCCGCACGGGGCACAGTAGATCACCAGCGGCAACTCCTCGATCTCCAGCCGCGCACCCTCCAGGCTCGTCCCCTGGGCGGCCAGCGGGAAGCTAAACTCGAGCGCCTCGCGCACCACCCCGGCCAGGGCGCCCAGCCGCAGCCGGACGACCGCGACCCGCTCGGCGCGGGCACGCCGGGCCGCCCCGTCGGCGAGATCGACCAGGCTCAGGGCGATCGAGAGCTCGTGCATCGCTACTTCTCCAGCGAGCGCCCGAAGCGCTTGGCGAAGGCTACGATCAACCCCGCCGCCCGCTGCACGTCAGGGTCGCGCAGGGCGCCCAGCAGCCCGCGCAGCCCAAAGCGCTGCTGGCTCACCCGGCTCTCCGCGTAGCTCGCCACGAACGCGTCGCCGGCCTGACCGACCAGCTTGACCGTGTCCGGCTGGAAGACACCCGAGCTCAGCAGGGCGTCAAACTCTTTCGAGGCGACAAAGGGCGCCAGCCGCTCGATGATCTCGATAAACTTGGGCGCTACCGCAACCAGGCGCGGCAGATAGGGCAGCAACACGCTCAGCGAGAGCAGCTGGCCAAAGACTTCGTTGCTCTCGGCTGGCACGGCGCCCCGCACGTCGTCGAGGCTGGCCCTGATGTTGTCGGTCAGCTCTTCGCCCCGCTGCATCAGCCCCTCGGCCGCCGTCACTCCGTAGCTCAGTAAGCCGAGTTTGCCGAGCAGCTGGTTGAGGGCCTGTAGCGTCTCGGGGTTGCGCAGGGCGGTCAGTGTGGCCTGGAACTCGGGCTCGGCCGAGAGCCGCGCCAGCTGTGTGGCCGTGGCTGTCAGGGCGGGAAGCTCTTTGCCCAGGGCGGCGAGCTCGCCCAGGTACGCGCCGCTCTCGACGGGGATGGCCTGCCGGACGTCGTCGATGCTCGCGGCCACGTTGTCGGTTATCGCCTCGCCCCGCCGGATGAACCCATCGAGCGCCCCCGCCGAGTAGGCCAGTAACTCGGCGTGATCGAGTAGTTGGTGTAGGGCCTCGGCGGTGCGCGGCTCGCTCAGGCGGTCGAGGAGCGCCTCGGCCGAGGCGCTGTGGTGAGAGGAGGCGCCATTGGTGCTCATTTTATAGCCCGTCTCTGGGCGAGCAGCCCTCGCTGCCGCACGCTTGCCGCTGCTGTACCGACCTGCCCGTACGCTGACGTACAGGCACACAGAGCCGAGCGCGGCCGCCCGTGTCTTTACAGGCGCCTGCCACGCTCGCTATTGGAACGACGTCGTTGCTGGTGACGCTCGTTCCAAGCAAGTGCGATTTACTTTGAGTTAACGGAAGATTTACCGGCGTTGATGCTACCGATTATAACGCGTCGATTCTACTTGTCAACAGTTCGCGACCGAAAGTTGTCGTTCATAAACTTTGCGGCCCATGGTGTTGCTGTTCTAAACAATCCAATGCGTTCACTGCTCGTTATGAACGCATCTCGAATGTTGCAACAGCAACTTGCTCCAGGCTCCTGCGCCAATGAAACAGAATTTAATTACTGAACTTGGTTATCTTTTGCCATGCCTAAGGCATAGGATTCCAGCGCAGCGAGAGGCCGATCGCCAGGATGGCCAGCAGCGCGCCGAGGGCCGCGAAGATGAAGCCGACCTCGGTCGTCTCTTCCTTCGTGGTGTACGAGAGCGGTAGGTTCTCGAAGACCGCCTGCAGCTCGCCCGCGCTCGAGGCGGCGTAGTACTCGCCGCCGGTCATGGTGGCGATCTGCACCAGGGTCGCCTCGTCGATGCCGCGCCTGAAGCCGCCGCCGCCCCCGCCGCCCCCGCCGAAGCCCCCGCCCGGGTTGCCGAATCCGTCGCCGGGCCGGAACAGGCCCCCGCACGAGAGGCTCCCGCCCACCGCTGTGCCGAAGCCGATCGTGAAGATGCGCACGCCCCGCACAGCCGCCAGCTGCGCGGCCTCGAGCGGCGGCGCCCCCGTGGTGGTCACGCCGTCGGTCAGCAGGACGATCACCTCGGGCACATAGGCGCCCTCCGGCAACGGCGCGGGCGCCACGATTTGGCCCGCGGCGTCCTCCAGCGGCGCGACACTCGGGTTGACCGAGGAGATCACCTCGAGGGCCGCCAGGATGCCGCTGCCGATCGCCGTGCCGCGCGCCGTAGTCAGGCCCTGGACGGCGGCCTCGAGGGTCGCCCGGTCGGTCGTGGGCTGCTGGATCAGCTCGGCGAAGCCGGCGAAGGCCACGATCCCGAAGCGCGTATCCTCGGGCTGGCGCTCGATGAACTCGAGGGCCGCGGCCTGGGCCGCCACCAGCCGGTTGGGCGGGATGTCGGTCGAGCACATGCTGCGCGAGACGTCCATGGTCAGCATGATCGCGGTCTGGTTGGCCGGGACCTCGACGGCGGCCACCGGCCGCGCCAGGGCCACCACCAGGCCCATCAGGGCCAGCAGGAACAGCGCGAAGGGCAGGTGCCGCCGCCACTGGGCCCCGGGCGCTATGGCCTCGCGCACCAGCGAGAGGCTCGAATAGCGCACCGCGTAGGGCTTGCGCCGCCGCAACATCCAGAGGTACAGCCCGATCAGCAGTGGGGCCAGCCCGAGCAGCAGCAGGGCCCATGGCCAGAGCAGATTCATTGCCTCTCCCTACGCCAGCCGGTTGAACCAGAGCAGCGAGCAGAGCCCGCCGATCAGGAGCAGGATCAAACCCGCCCCGACAAAGAGCGCCGTGATCTCGGTCGCCTCGGCCCTGACCGTCAGGCGCGAGCTCAGCTCGTCGTTGATGCCCATCAGCCCGTCGGCGACCTCGTAGTAGCTGGCCCCGCTCGCCAGCGCGATCTGCTGCATCGCCGCCTCGTCCAGCATCGTATGCACGCTGAAGCCGTCGAGGTCGAGCGTGGCCCCGGCCGTGGTGCCCACGCCCACGCTGTAGACCCGCACGCCCACGGCGGCCGCCTGCAGGGCCGCCTCTACGGGGTTGGGGTCGGCGTTGTTCTCGCCGTCGCTCAGCAGGATGATGCTGGCCGAGGGGTAGCGCTCGAGCACGGCGGCCGGGGCGCTCGGGTCTGCGGGCGCCGTGTCGGCGTCGACCGCGATCGCGGTCAGGGCGGCGTAAATGCCCTCGCCGACCGAGGTCCCGCGCTGGGGCGCCAGGCGCTCGATCGCGGTCAGGATCTCCGCCTGCCCGCTGGTGGGCATCTGCACCGTGATCCCGCCGTCGCTGAAGGCCACCACCCCGACCCGCAGCTCGGGGGCGCGCTGCGCGACGAACTCGAGGGCCGCCGCCTTGGCCACGTCGAGGCGGCTCGGCGTGACGTCGGACGCCGCCATGCTGCCCGAGACGTCGAAGACCAGCATCACCGTGCCCTCGAGGCGCGGCAGGCTGACCGTCGCCTGGGGCCTGGCGAGGGCCACGCAGAGCAGGGCCAGGCCGGCCAGGAAGAGCGCCGGCGGGATGTGCCGGCGTCGGCCGGGGGCGGTCGCCCCGCGCACCAGGCCCAGCCCGCCATAGCGCGCGGCCAGCTGCCGCCGGCGCCCCTGCACCCGCAGGTAGAGCACGACGAGCAGCGGCAGCAGCAGCAGCGAGATGAGCATTGCGGGCCAGAGCAGAAACATGGTGCTTTCCGTCTAGGTTGCGCCGGGCGCGGTCTGCGGCCCTTAGCGCCGGCGCTGCTGGCGCGAGGTCGCGAAACGAATGATCGCCCGCACCAGATCCTCCTCGGTCGAGAGCGAGAGGGCGCCCACGCCGGCCACCTTGAGCGTCTCGTTCAGCGCCGCCTCGCGCCGCAGGGCCGCGGCCTTGAAGCGCTCGCGGAACTTGCGGTCGTGGGTGTCGACATAGAGCTGCTCGCCGGTCTCGGCGTCCTGCATAATCATCGGGCCGACGTCGGGCAGCTCCATCTCGCGCGGGTCCCACAGCCTGATCGCCAGCACCTCGTGGCGCTGGTTCAGGATCTTCAGCGGGCGCTCCCACCCCGGCGCGCTGATGAAGTCCGAGACGATGAAGACCAGCGAGCGCCGCCTGACGGTGTGCAGCCCGGCCTGCAGCATGGCCCCCAGGTCGGTCAGCGGGGCCTGCTGCTGCTCGGGGCGCCCCAGCAGGTGGTCGACCAGGCGCAGGACCTGTGTGCGCCCCCCGCGGGCCGGCACGACTCGCTCGACCCCGTCGCCGTAGAGCATGGCCCCGACCCGGTTGCCGTGGCGGGTCAGCAGCCGCGCGAAGGTCGCTACCACGTCGATCAGCACGCTGCGCTTCTGGCTGGCGACCGTGCCGAAGTCCATCGAAGGGCTCAGGTCGAGCAGGAACCAGGCGCTGATCTCGCGATCCTCGGAGTACTGGCGCACATACGGCGTCTGCATGCGCGCCGTGACGTTCCAGTCGATAAAGCGGATGTCGTCCTCGGCCTGGTACTCGCGCAGGTCGGCGAAGTCGACCCCGGCCCCGTAGAAGAGCGTGCGGTAGTCGCCCTGCAGCAGCCCGTCGAGCCGCCGGATCACCTGCCAGTCGAGGCGCTGGAGGATGCGCTCAGGCGCGGGCGCGGCGCGCGGTATACTCATTGAGCGGGACCTCCGGCATAACGATGCGCTCGAGGATGCGGCCGAGCAGCTCGTCGGGGCTGACATTGTCCGAGAGGGCCTCGTACGAGAGCACCAGCCTGTGGCGCATGACGTCGAGGGCCAGGTCGCGCACATCCTGGGGCAGGGCGTAGGCCCGCCCGCGCACGAAGGCCAGGGCCCGCGCCCCGAGGATGAGGTTGATCGAGGCCCGCGGGCTGGCCCCGAAGCTGATATAGTGCTGCAGGTCGCCCAGGCCCACGTCCTTGAGCTGGCGGGTGGCGCTGACCATGCGCACGGCATATTCGATCAGGGCCGGGTCGACATAGACCGCGTCGGCCTCGGCCTGCAGCGCCAGCAGCTCGTCGGCGCTGAGCACTTTTTGCACCTGGGGCAGCCGGGCAGTCATGCGCTCGACGATCACGAACTCCTCGGTCGAGCTGGGGTAGCCGACCAGGACCTTGAGCATAAAGCGGTCGACCTGGGCCTCGGGCAGGGCGTAGGTGCCCTCGGTCTCGACCGGGTTCTGGGTGGCCAGCACCAGGTAGGGGCGCGGCACCTTGTGGGTCTCGCGGCCGATCGTCACCTGGCGCTCCTGCATCACCTCGAGCAGGGCGCTCTGCACCTTGGCGGGGGCCCGGTTGATCTCGTCGGCCAGCAGCAGGTTGGTGAAGACCGGGCCGAGCGAGGTGTTGAACTCGCCGGTCTTCTGGTTATAGATGCGCGTGCCCACCAGGTCGGCGGGGACGAGGTCGGGGGTGAACTGAATGCGCTTGAACTCGCCGCCGATCACCTCAGCCAGGGTCTTGATGGTCATGGTCTTGGCCAGGCCGGGCACGCCCTCGACCAGGATGTGCCCGCGGGCGAGCAGGGCCACCACCAGGCGCTCGAGCAGGTGGTCCTGGCCGACGATGATCTTCTTCACCTCGTAGAGCACGCGCTCCATCGCGGCCCCACCCCCGGCGCTCAATCGCGGTTCCATAAGCACATCCTCTTAATAGGGCGGCAGGCCGGCGGCCCCGCCGGCGACATTGATCGGCACCGCGAAGCCGAGGCCGATGAAGACCTCTTGCTCGGTGGGGTTGACCAGGCCCGCGACGATGCCGATCACCTGGCCGTTGCGGTTCAGCAGGGGGCCACCCGAGTTGCCCGGGTTGACGGCGGCGTCGATCTGGATCAGCCCAGTCAGGGCCTGGGCGCTGTCGGGCGGCTGGAAGGTGCGGTCGAGGCCCGAGACGACCCCGACGCTCATCGAGCCGTAGAGCCCGAGGGGGTTGCCGACCACGTAGGCCTCGTCGCCGACCCGCACGGCCCCCGGGTTGCCCAGGGTGGCCGGCACCAGGGGCTCGGGCAGAATATCGGGCAGCAGCACGGCGATGTCATTCTCGGGCTGCTCGGCCACCACCTGAGCCCCCGACTGGGTGCCGTCGGCGAAGGTCAGGGTGATCACACTCGCCCCGGCGACCACGTGCAGGCTGGTGAGGATCGCGCCGTCGTCGGTGACGATCACCCCGCTGCCCAGGCCCGACTCTTGCTCACCTGCGACGCCTGGGCGCTCGGTCTGGATCAGCACGAGCGAAGGGATGATCGCCTGGTAGACGCTGGCCGAGCGGGCCGGCGGCGCCGTGGCTGAGGCCATGGTGTCGGCGACGACCTGGCCCACCTGTTCGGCGCTCAGGGGCGGGGGCGCGGGGAAGGCGGCCTGGTAGAGCAGCAAGGCGAGCAAGGCGGCGATCACCCCGAGGGCGAACGGCAAGAGCTTCGCGGCGCGGGTCCGCAGGGATTGCAGACGCCGCCGCCACTGGTCGGATCGCGAGGCGACCGGATCGGCCATAGAATCTACCACTTCCTTCGCAGTTGGCTCCCTTTAATCATAATCCAGATCGGGCCGACGCATGCTGAGAATTGGCCCTGAGTTTTTAACCAGGGGCCCGAGAGTGGTCACTCGTAAACCGGGGATTATCGCTACTCCTGAAACCCTGGCGTACTATCTGCCGTATAATGCGCACGCGATCACGTCACGACACACCTACCTTCGTCGCTCGCTCAACAGAACTCTATGCGCCGCCTCGGCGCGCCAGGCAGGTAACGGGCCACGCCACCGAGCGAGCGCCCGCAGAGAAGGGATCCTGTATGTCAGCAGCGGCACTCCCCATGATTATCCAGGGCGGTATGGGCGTCGCAGTCTCAGACTGGCGTCTCGCCCAGGCCGTCGCCCGTCGCGGCCAGCTTGGGGTGGTCTCGGGCACCGGGGTCGACACCGTTCTGATCCGGCGTCTCCAGGACGGCGACCCGGGCGGCCATATGCGCCGCGCCATCGCGCGCTTCCCGATCCACGCCGTCGCCGAAGAGACGCTCGACCGCTTCTTCTTGCCCGAGGGCCGGCCCGAGGGCGTCCCCTATAAGCTGCTCCCGCTGTTCCGCAACGGGGTCAGCCACCTGCGCCAGCAGATCCTCATGCTCTCCGCCTTCGTCGAGGTCTCGCTCGCCAAAGAGGGGCATAGCGGGCCCGTGGGCATCAACCTGCTCACCAAGGTGCAGATGCCCAACCTGCCCATGCTCTATGGCGCGATGCTCGCCAACGTCGATGTGGTGCTCATGGGCGCCGGCATCCCCCGCGACATCCCGGCCGCCCTCGACGCCATGGCCGAGCACCGGCCCGGATCGATGGTCTGGGAGGTGGAGGGCCTGCCGACGGGGGTCAGCGAGCACCTGACCTTCACCCCGATGGAGCACTGGGAGGTGCCGCCGCCGCCCTTGAAGCGCCCGTACTTCCTGCCGATCATCTCCAGCAACTCCCTCGCCACCATGCTGGCCCGCAAGGCCGGCGGCCGGGTCGACGGCTTCGTGATCGAGGGGCCCACCGCCGGCGGCCACAACGCCCCGCCCCGCGGCGAGATGCAGCTCAACGAGCGCGGCGAGCCGATCTACGGCCCCCGCGACGAGGTCGACCTCGAGAAGATGCGCCAGCTCGGCCTGCCCTTCTGGCTGGCCGGCGGGGCGGGCTCGCCCGAGGGTCTGCGCCGGGCGCTCGCGGCGGGCGCCAGGGGCATCCAGGTCGGCACCCTCTTCGCCTACTGCGACGAGTCCGGCCTGCTCCCCCAGTACAAGGCCCCGGTGCTGGCCGCGGCCGCCCGCGGCGAGGTGGTCGTGCGCACCGACCCCCGGGCCTCGCCCACCGGCTACCCCTTCAAGGTGGTCGAGTGGCCGGGCGACCCGGCCTCGACCTACCAGCGCAGTCGCGTCTGCGACCTGGGCTATCTGCGCACGGCCTTCCGCGACGAAGACGGCAAGCTCGCCTATCGCTGCGCCAGCGAGCCGATCAACACCTACGTCGCCAAGGGCGGCGCCCTCGAAGAGACCGAGGGCCGCAAGTGCCTCTGCAACGCCCTGATGTCGAACGTCGGCCTGGCCCAGTCGCGCAAAGAGGGCTACGACGAGCCGCCCCTGCTCACCAGCGGCGACGACCTGATGGCGATCGGGGCCTTCCTGGGCGGGCGCACCCGCTACTGCGCCGGCGACGTGCTCGAGTACCTGCTCACCGGCGCCTCGGCCTGAGCGAGGCCCGGGCCTCAGTCATTAGGGCCGCCCCGGCGCATGCATGCGCCGGGGCGCTAAAGCGCCCGGCTCGGCGTGCAAAGCCCACCTGCGCGGGCCGTGAGCTAGAGCTGGTCTCAGGCCCCGCCGGCGGGCACGCCTACACAGTAGGTGATGCCGAGCGGCGCCTTGCCCGCCCGCTCGAACCCGATCTCCCAGCGGTAGTGCGCGGCCCCGTCGACCTGCGCGACGAGGGCCCGCAGCTCGTCGGCGCTGTAGCTGCGCAGGCACGAGACCACGCCGTCGAAGAGCACGATCAGCGGCACCAGCGGCAGCACGTAGGTGAGCAGCAGGCGCGCGGGCGTGATCGGCCGGATCAGCGGGGTGAGCAGCCAGACCAGCAGCGGGGTGATTAGCATCGCGGCCAGGACGGCCGGGGTGCGCGCCGTGGCCTCGAAGATCGCGATCGGGCGCCCCTGGCGCACGGCGTCGGCGATCAGGGCGCGGCCCAGGGCGGGCGGGAAGTGGTGGAAGGCCGAGAAGATCGTGCGCAGGCCGCTCAGCTCGGGCGGCACCGCCAGGGCGTCGACCGGCTCGCGGCGGAAGTCGAGAGCGCCGGGGAAGCGCTGGGCGGCGGCGCTAAATGCCGCCAGGTTCGGGTAGCGGTCGGTGAGGGTCACGTGGGGCGTCACCCCGTCGCGGGCGAGCAGCGGCAGCAGGCGCGCCCAGGGGCCGCCCCCGCCCGAGGCCAGGTCGAGGATGTGGGTCGCCCCAGCGGCGTCGAGGGCGCGGCGCAGGCGCGGCGCGATCGGCCCGTACGGGTTCGAGACGTGCAGCATCATCTGCAGGTAGTCGGTGGCCAGATCGCGCAGGGTCGCCGGGAACCACGGCAGATCCTCCAGCTCGACCAACTGTCGTCGGTGTCGCATCGCTCGCTCCTTCGCTCCAGGTCGGCGATTTTTATGAATGAACGCATATTCAATATATTCGACGAGCGCACGCCTGTCAAGCGTGCCATGCTGCAACACACAAAAACGCCAGAGGCAGTGCCTCTGGCGTTTGATGGTACCCCCAGCGGGATTCGAACCCGCGATCTTCACCTTGAAAGGGTGACGTCCTAGACCGCTAGACTATGGGGGCCCGCGCGCTGCCCATTATAACAGGGCTGCGCGGGGCAATCAAGCGGCAGAGTCGGGCGAGCCCTCGCCCGCCTCGTCCGCCTCGTCTTCTTCCTCGTGCAGCTCGTAGTAGGTGGCCATGCCGGCCAGGGCCATTTGGGCCAGGAAGGGCGTCACCTCGTGGCCGAGCGAGGTGCGGAAGGCGCTGTAGTCGATCGCCACAGCCTCGCGCCACTGCCCGGTCTCGACGTACTGCGGCAGCAGGCGCCGCAGCTGGGCCGCCAGAAAGCGCCGCGTATTGGGCAGGGCCACCGCCAGCACCGCGTCGCGCAGGTAGTTCGAGAAGAGCTCGCCCTCGCCCTCGCTGACGATCGGCGGCTCGCCCTGGCGGGCGATCATCACCTCGACCAGCTCGTCGGCGAAGTGCAGTGGCCTGAACGCCTCGCCGCGAAACAGCTCGAGGCAGAAGGCGTTGGCCACGTCGGGGTCTTTGTGGAACTCCACCGCTATGGCCCGCTGCTCTTTCAGCAGGCGCGCCGCGTTGGCGATCCGGCCCTGCTCGGCCTCGTCGGGCTGCTGCTCGAGCCAGGTGCCGGCGCAGCGCGTGATCCGCGTCGCCCCCTCGCCGCCCCCCGCCCGCTCCGTCGTCCGCACTGATCTGCCGCGCATCCTCTCCCCCTCCGCATGTTTAGCTAGCCTATGGCGAGCCCTCGGCGAGGCCTTGCCCCGCTCTCCTTTGCTTAGTATACTGCAAGACGAAAACTTAACCATGTCACGCAAGAACTTGACTTAATCCGCGGGCGGGACTACAATAGCTAGAGCACCGCATCCATAATAAGTGAAGGAGACGGTATGTCGCGCATCTACGGCAGCATCACCGAGCTGATCGGCAATACACCCCTGGTCCGCCTGAACAAAGTCAACGACACCCACGCCACCGTGGTCGCCAAGCTCGAGTTCTTCAACCCGGCCGGCTCGGTCAAAGACCGCATCGGCCTCTCGATGATCGAGGCCGCCGAGCGCGAGGGCAAGATCAAGCCCGGCGAGACTGTCCTCGTCGAGCCCACCAGCGGCAATACCGGCATCGGCCTGGCCTTCGTCGCCGCCGCCAAGGGCTACAGGCTCATCCTGACCATGCCCGAGACCATGAGCGTCGAGCGCCGCAAGCTGCTGCGCGGCTACGGCGCCGAGCTCGTGCTCACCCCTGGCCCCGAGCGCATGCCCGGCGCGATCAAGCGCGCCGAGGAGATCCTGGCCGATCTGCCCAACGGCTTTATGCCCCAGCAGTTCAAGAACCCGGCCAACCCCGCCGTCCACCGCGCTACCACCGCCGAAGAGCTGTGGAACGATACCGACGGCCAGATCGATATTCTGGTCGGCGGGGTCGGCACCGGCGGCACCCTCACCGGGGTCGGCGAGGTGATTAAGGCCCGCAAGCCCGACTTCAAGATCGTCGCCGTCGAGCCCGAGGGCTCCCAGGTCCTCGCCGGCGGTCAGCCCGGCCCCCATAAGATCCAGGGTATCGGCGCCGGCTTCGTGCCCGATGTGCTCAATACGGCCATCGTCGACGAGATTATCCCGGTCAGCGACGACGACGCCTTCGCCATGGCCCGCCGCCTCGCCCGCGAGGAGGGCCTGATGGTCGGTATCTCTAGCGGCGCCGCCGCCACTGTGGCCCTCAAGGTCGCCCGTCGCCCCGAGAACGCCGGCAAGCTGATTGTCTTCATCACCCCCAGCAACGGCGAGCGCTACCTCAGCACCCCCCTCTATAACGAAGAATAAACCTGTCGGGGTGATATGCCCTCAAAGCCCTCTCGCCATTAGTGGCGAGAGGGCTTTTCGCTGTCTCTCTAAACCTTTCTAATACGAACGTTCATATAAGTGTCATTCTACCGAGATCTCTAAATGCTACCATTAGCCCAACTAGAGTTGCGGCACGGGTATGTACCCGTGCCGCAACGGCTTTTTCGCCCTTCTACTACATCTGCCGGTACCACCGTACATCAACATCAGTCACTTCAAATGTGGGGGAGAGGACGATGGGCAAGCTGACGAAGGGTTGGGTCCAGCGCCTGACGCCGGTGCTCCTGGCGGCGATCCTGCTCGCCGCGACACTGCCGCAGCCGGGGATCGCCCGCGCCGCGACCACGACGATTCCATGCCTCGCCGGGGCCGGTAATGTGACCGCGCTGATCAGCGCGATCACTACGGCTAACACGAATGCTCAGGACGACCTGATCGAGCTGACGCCCGGCTGCACCTACACCCTTACAGCCGCCCATAACAGCACCGGCGGCTCGAACGGCCTGCCCACTATCCGCAGCGATGGCGGACGCAGCCTGACCATCGACGGCAATGGCGCGACCATCATGCGCGCCAGCAC
Source organism: uncultured Oscillochloris sp. (assembly GCA_964555675.1). Taxonomy (GTDB): domain Bacteria; phylum Chloroflexota; class Chloroflexia; order Chloroflexales; family Chloroflexaceae; genus CAIWXH01. Next base: position 2,348 of record CAZKTU010000014.1, on the reverse strand, counting down.
GGCCAGGCCCTTCCGTCTGCTCTACGTCGACGGCGGCAACCTCACTCTGCGCGACCTGAGCCTGAGCGGCGGCATCGCCGTCGGCGGCAGCGGCCAGGATCGCAGCGGCGGCCGCAGCGGCGGCTTCGGCGGCGCGATCTTCAACGCCGGCCGCCTCACCCTCGCGGCCGTCACCATCAGCGCCAGCGAGGCCCGCGGCGGCGATGGGGCCAGCCGCA
>CAZKTU010000014.1:0-2030 GCA_964555675.1 uncultured Oscillochloris sp. | reverse complement strand
GCGGCCGTCACCATCAGCGCCAGCGAGGCCCGCGGCGGCGATGGGGCCAGCCGCACCGCCAGCAGCAGCGGCGGCGGCGGCGGCGGCGGCGCGGGCCTGGGCGGCGCCATCTTCAACACCTCGGCCGCCACCCTGACCCTGGTCAACAGCACCCTCGCGGGCAACAGCGCCCGCGGCGGCAATGGCGGCAACGGCGGCAATAACGGCGCCAGCTTCGGCGGCGGCGGCGGCGGCGGCAACGGCGGCAACGGCGGCGGCGACCCCGCCGGTTCGACCCAGCCCGGCCGCCCCGGCAGCGCCGCAACTAGCCTCGGCGGCGGCGGCGGCGGCGGCGGCGGCAGCAACGGCCGCGCCAGCTCCTCATTCGCCCCCGGTAACCCCCTGGCCGGCATCGGCGGGGCCGGCAACTTCGGCGGCGGCGGTGGCGGGGCCGGCGCGAGCCGCTTCGGCGGCAGCGGCAACCGCGGCGGCGCCGGCGGCTTCGGCGGCGGCAGCGGCGGCGACTCCTGCTGCAGCTACGCGGCGGGCGGCGGCGGCGGCGCGGGCCTCGGCGGTGCGATCTTCAATAATGGCGGCGCCGTCACCATCGCCTCCAGCACCATCGCCGGCAACCTCGGCCTCGGCGGCAACGGCGGCACGGGCAGCTTCGGCAACGGCAACGGCCGCGCCGGCGTCGGCAGCGGCGGGGCCCTCTTCACCCGCGGCGGCAGTGTCAGCTACGGCAACTCAATCGTCGCCGACAATGGCGCGGTCGACTGCGCTGCGGGCGAGAGCGGCGCCTTCGCCAGCCGCGGCTTCAACCTGCTCGCCCCCACGGGCGGCTGCAACAGCGTCCCCGGCGACCAGCAGGCCGAGGCCAGCGCCCTGGGCCTGCTCCCCCTGGCCGACAACGGCGGCCCCACGCCCACCCGGGCCCTGAGCAGCAGCAGCCCCGCCGTCGATAACGGCGACGACGCCAACTGCCCCGCGGCCGACCAGCGCGGCACCGCCCGCCCCCAGGGCGACGGCTGCGATATCGGCGCCTTCGAGCTCGTCCCGGTGATCCTCGACCTGGTCGTGACCAGCCCCGCCGACAGCGGCCCCGGCACTTTGCGCCAGGCCATCCTCGCCGCCAACGGCGGCCCCTCGCGCGATAGCATCCGCTTCGCCCTGCCCGCCGACCAGCTGGTGATCACCCCGACCACGGCCCTGCCCGCTCTGACCCGCCCCGTGGTCATCGACGCCCTCACCCAGCCCGGGACCACCGTCACCCCGACCGTCACGCTCGACGGCGCGCTCGCCGGCCCGGTCGACGGCCTGGTGCTCAGCGGCGGCAACACCGTCGTGCGCGGCCTCACCATCACCGGCTTCGGCGGCGACGGAATCAGCGTGACCGCCGGCGCGAGCAATGACCTCAGCTATAACCAGTTCTTCGGCAACGGCGGCCTCGCCATCGACCTCGGCGGCGACGGCGTCGTGGCCGAGAACGACGCGGGCGACGCCGACACCGGCCCGAACGGCCTGCAGAACTTCCCCGTGCTCTTCGCGACCGAGGGCGACAGCACCACGACAATCACCGGCACCCTCGACGCAGCGCCCGGCAGCTACCGGATCGACCTCTACGCGACCGCACGTTGCGACGCCGCCGGCAATGGCGAGGGTGAGACCTATCTTGGTTATGTCAATACTGACCCGGGCCTCATCTTCGGCGCCGAGCTGCCCACCCTCGGCCTCTCGGGCCTGCTGATCACCGGCATCGCCACCGACGCCGCCGGCAACAGCTCGGAGTTCGCCCGCTGCGCGCCGGTCTTCACCAACGACCTCTGGACCAACGCGCGCCCGATCGAGCTGCCTGGCCTCGCTGGGGTCGTCTCAGGCAGCGTCGCCCAGAGCATCAACCGGCCCTTCCAGGAGCGCTGGTATAAGTTCCCGGTCGGCCCCGGCGCCCGCGTGACGGTCGAGCTCGACGCTCAGCCCGGCAGCAGCCTGACCCTGCACCGCGATATGCAGACGGTCTACAAGCTGCTCTCCGAGGCCGACAGCGCCGAGGC
>CAZKTU010000013.1:0-55959 GCA_964555675.1 uncultured Oscillochloris sp. | reverse complement strand
TCCGCGAGGGCGGCCGCACCGTCGGCTCCGGCGTCGTCGTCAAGATCGAAGAGTAGCTGGTTCGTCCAGTGGGGCGGGGGATTGCCCTCCGCCCCACTGTACCGCGATAGAGGAACACCCATGGCCAAGCAGAAGGTGCGTATCCGCCTGAAGGCGTACGACCACAAGATCCTGGACCAGTCGGCGCGCCAGATCGTCGAGGCCGCCGAGCGGACGGGCGCCCTGGTGGCAGGGCCGGTGCCGCTGCCGACCAAGATCGAGAAGTACAGTGTGGTCCGCTCGCCCTTCATCGACAAAGACTCGCAGGAGCAGTTCGAGATTAGGACTCACAAGCGGCTCATCGACGTGCTTGACCCGAGCCAGCAGACGATCAACGCGCTGATGAAGTTGAACCTGCCGGCCGGTGTGGACATCGAGATCAAGCTGTAAAGAGTGTTTGGCTGGTGAGAGCCCCGAAAAAAGCGGTCCCATAGGCTCTCTCAGATCACCTCATAGAGCGCAAGCAAGCCAAGATAAAAGGCAGCCGCTGCGCAATGACGCATGCTGCGGAGGTAGCAGTAATGGTTCACGGATTGTTGGGGCGGAAAGTGGGGATGATGCAGATCTTCACCGAGAAGGGTGAGGTCGTCCCCGTGACAGTGATTAACGCCGGGCCGTGCGTAGTCACCCAGGTGCGCGTGAACGAGCGCGACGGCTATGACGCGGTCCAGATTGGCTTCGAGCAGGTCGCCGCCCGCAAGCTGACCAAGCCCCAGCAGGGGCACCTGAAGGGCGCCGGCACCCTGCTGCGGGTTCTGCGCGAGTTTAGCGCCGACAACCCCCAGGAGCACGCAGTCGGCGACATTATTAGCGTCGAGCTGTTTGCGGCGGGCCAGAAGGTCGATATTTCGGGCAACTCGAAGGGTCGCGGCTTCGCGGGTGTGGTCAAGCGGCATCACTTCCGCGGCGGCCCCAAGACCCACGGCCAGAGCGACCGCCACCGCGCCCCGGGCTCGATTGGCGCCGGCACCACTCCGGGCCGGGTCTGGAAGGGCCAGAAGATGGCCGGCCGCATGGGCGGCAAGCGCGTGACGGTGCAGAATCTCGAGGTGGTCGAGGTTGTGGCCGACAAAAACCTGATTCTGGTCAAGGGCTCCGTCCCCGGCGCCCGCAACGGCCTGCTCCAGATCCGCAGGGCGGTGAAGGGCTAAGGGGGAAAAAGAGATGCAGGCGACACTTTATAGCCAGACCGGCGAGCAGGTCGGCACGATCGAGCTCGACGACTACATCTTCGGCATTACGCCGAACGTGCCGGTGATGCACCAGTACGTGATCATGCAGGCCGCCAACAAGCGCCTCGGCACCCACAACACCCGTGGCCGCGGCGAGGTGAAGGGCAGCACGCGCAAGCTGTACCGCCAGAAGGGCACCGGCCGGGCCCGCCAGGGCACCATCCGCGCGCCCCACCATACGGGCGGCGGCGCGGCCCACGGCCCGCACCCGCGCTCGTACGCGGTCAGCATGCCCCGCAAGATGCGCCGCCTGGCCGTTCGCTCGGCCCTCTCGGCCAAGCTGGCCGCGGCGCAGATCCGCTTCATCGAGAGCCTCGCCTTCGATGCGCCTCGCACCAAAGACGCCCTGGCCTTCCTGAAGGCCCACGGCCTCGATGGCAAGACCCTGATCGTGGTCGACAGCAAGAGCGCTGAAAACCAGATTGTGCAGCGCTCGGCCAACAACCTGCCCAACGTCAAAACTCTGCTGGCCAACTACCTGAATGTGCGCGATCTACTGCACTACGACAATATCGTCCTGCCTCAGGCCGCGCTGCCCGTGATCGCGGGCATCCTGGGCAACGGCGCCGGCGCGGCGGCGGCGGCGAGCGAGAAGGAGTAGCCGCAATGCCTACGCCGCATGAGATTATCGTCCGCCCGCTGATCACCGAGAAGAATACGAACCTCATGGTTTACAACAAGTATTCCTTCGAGGTGCTGCAGGAATCGTCGAAGCCCGAGATTAAGAAGGCCGTAGAGACGATCTTCAACGTCACGGTGGCCAAGGTCCATACCATGAACGTTCGCGGCAAGCTCAAGCGCCGCGGCCGCGAGGTGGGCTACACCCGCGAGTGGAAGAAGGCCATCGTTACCCTCGTCCCGGGCGACCGGATCGAGATCTTCGAGAGCTAGAGCACGTGCCGCACGTACGGGCGCAGCGCGCTGCGACCGAGGGTGCGGCCCCAGTGGGCGCCGGAACAGATCGACGCCCCTCACCCATAACGGAGAAGACAGATGGGTGTCCGTAAGTACAAACCGACCTCGGCGGGCCGCCGCAATATGTCGGTCTCGACCTTCGAGGATCTGACCAAGAAGCGGCCTGAGCCCAGCCTGATCGAGCCGCTGCGCAAGCAGTCCGGCCGCAATAACACCGGGCGTATCACGGTACGCCACCGCGGCGGCGGCCACAAGCGCTTCTACCGCATCATCGACTTCAAGCGCAACAAGATCGGCGTGCCCGGCAAGGTGCAGGCCCTCGAGTACGACCCGAACCGCACCGCCCGCATCGCCCTGGTGGCTTACGCCGATGGCGAGAAGCGCTACATCATCGCCCCGGTGGGCCTGAAGGTCGGCGATGTGCTGGGCAATGGCCCCGACGCCGACATTCGCGTCGGCAATGCCCTGCCCCTGAGCGCCATCCCGCTCGGTACGCAGATCCATAATATCGAGCTGGAGATCGGCCGCGGCGGCGTGCTGGTGCGCAGCGCCGGCACCTCGGCTCAGCTGATGGCCAAAGAGGGCGACTACGCCACGGTGCGTATGCCCTCGGGCGAGATGCGCCAGATCCACGTGCGCTGTATGGCCACCATCGGCCAGGTCGGCAATGTCGACCACCAGAACGTGCGTGTCGGCAAGGCCGGGCGTTCGCGCTGGATGGGTCGCCGGCCCACGGTGCGCGGTACGGTTATGAACCCGCGCGACCATCCCCACGGTGGTGGCGAGGGCCGAGCGCCCCGCGGTATGAGCACCCCCAAGACCAAGTGGGGCAAGCCCGCCCGCGGTGTCAAGACCCGCAATAACAAGCGCTCGGATCGCTTCATCGTGCGGCGGCGGAAGGCGTAACAGCGGCTGAATGGTCGGCGGCGATAGGCAGTAGATCCCACGTGGATACGGCCTATCGCCTAAAGGCCGTAGCCCTCAGGAGGCAATAGAGATGTCCCGTTCGTCGAAGAAAGGGCCGTATGTCGATATCGGCCTGCTCGAGCGCGTTGAGGATATGAACCGCGCGAGCGAGAAGCGCGTCCTGCGGACCTGGTCGCGCGACTCGACCGTCTTCCCGCAGATGATCGGTCACACGATCGCGGTCCACGACGGCCGCCGCCACGTGCCGGTCTACATTACCGAGAACATGGTCGGCCATAAGCTCGGCGAGTTCGCCCCCACCCGGCTCTTCCGGGGTCACGGCGGCAAGAAGGCCGACAAGCGCGGCAAGATGAAGTAGCGACGCCCCGGCGTCGCCCACAGGGCAGCGGCCGGCTGCGCGGGCATCTCGTGATTTGTGGTACAATGACCGGGTTTGCTTTCGGAGCTGTCGGGCGCGCCTGGAGCGCAGACGAGTAAAAACGATGGAAGTTAAAGCAGTAACTCGCTTGGTGCGCATCTCGCCGCTCAAAGTTCGCCTGGTGATGGATGTGGTGCGGGGGATGCCGGTCGACAAGGCCCTATCCACCCTGAACTACATGCCTCAGAAGGCGGCCCGCGAGGTGGCGCGCACGATCAAGTCGGCCGCGGCCAACGCCGAGCACAACTTCGACCTCGACCCTGAGGCCCTCGTGGTCAAGCGGATCTTCGCCGACCAGGGCCCCGTGCTCAAGCGCTTTATGCCGCGAGCCCGCGGAATGGCAAACAAGGTCCGCAAGCCGACGACCCACATCACCGTGATCGTCGACGACGGATCTGACTACTAGGCTGCCGGAGTAGGAGGCACACTTGGGACGCAAGGTTCATCCAATCGGTTTTCGCCTCGGCTACATTAAAGACTGGCAGTCGAAATGGTTTGCCGAGCGGGGCGCGTACACCACCCAGCTCCACGAGGATCTTGCCCTGCGCAAGCTCATCGCCAAAGAGCTGGCCAACGCCGGCGTATCGCGGATCGAGATCGAGCGCTCGGCCAATAAGGTCGAGGTCACGGTCTACACCGCCAAGCCCGGTATCGTCATCGGCAAGCGCGGCGCCAACGTCGACCTGCTGAAGAACGCCCTCGAGAAGCGCACGGGCAAGAAGATCAAACTGAATATTCAGGAGATCCACCAGCCCGAGCTCGACGCTCAGCTGGTCGCCGAGAGCATCGGCGAGCAGATCAACAAGCGCGTCAGCTACAAGCGGGCGATGAAGCAGGCCGTGCAGCGCGCTATGCGCCTGGGCGCCCAGGGTGTGCGCATCAAGTGCTCGGGCCGCCTCGGCGGCGCTGAGATGTCGCGCATCCAGAGCGAGAGCGAGGGCCGCGTGCCCCGCCACACCCTGCGCGCCGACATCGACTACGCCACCGTGCACGCCCACACGACCTACGGGCGCATCGGGGTGAAGGTCTGGATCTATAAGGGTGAGGTCTTCCCCGATCAGCTCGGGAAGGCCCAGGTCGAGCAGCAGGTAGCAGCGCCCGAGCGCACCGAGCGCGGCGACCGCGGCGACCGCCGGCCGAGGAGAGGGGACAATGCTTCTTCCTAAGCGCACGAAGTATCGCAAGATGCAGAAGGGCCGCAGCGAGGGCCTCTCCTACCGCGGCAACAGCGTCGCCTTCGGCGACTACGGCCTCATGGCCCTCGAGCCGGTCTGGATCACCAGCCGCCAGATCGAGGCGGCTCGCCGCACGATCACCGGCTACGTGAAGCGCGGCGGCAAGGTCTGGATCCGGATCTTCCCCGACAAGCCGGTGACTCAGAAGCCCGCCGAGACCCGCATGGGCGGCGGCAAGGGCAGCGTCGACCACTGGGTCGCAGTGGTCAAGCCGGGCCGGGTCCTCTTCGAGCTCGGCGGCGTCAAAGAGGAAATTGCCCATGAGGCACTGAAGCGCGCGGCGCAGAAGCTGCCGATCAAGTGCAAGATCATCGGGCGCGATGATGTTGAGGCGGAGGTGAGCAGTGGCGACAGCGAGTGAGCTGCGGGGCCTCGACGAGGCGAACCTGAAGGATCAGCTCAAGGGATATTACGAAGAGCTGTTCAATCTGCGCTTCCAGAAGGTCACTGGGCGCCTGACCAACACCGCCCGCCCGCGCCAGGTGAAAAAAGAGATCGCGCGGATCAAGACCATCCTGCGCGAGCGCGAGCTGGGGCAGGAGTAGCACCATGACTGAGCAGCAGAGCAGCGCCCGCAAGACCCAGAAGGTCGGCCGGGTGGTCAGCGATAAGATGGCCAAGACGGTGGTGGTGGCGGTGGACTATCTGAAGCCGCACCCGCTCTACCGGAAGATTATCCGGAAGACCAGTAAGTTCCACGCCCACGACGAGGAGAATACCTGCAAAGTGGGCGACCTGGTGCGCATCGAAGAGACGCGCCCCCTGAGCCGCACCAAGCGCTGGATGGTCGTCGAGATCGTGCAGCGCGGCGAGGAGTAATGCAATGATCCAGCCCCAGTCCCGCCTGAAGGTGGCCGACAACACCGGCGCCAAAGAGATCATGTGCATCCGCGTCCTCGGCGGCTCGGTGGTGCGCTACGGCCGCGTCGGCGACGTCATTGTCGCCAGCGTCAAGCAGGCCAGCCCCGGCGGCGCCGTCAAGAAGGGCGAGGTTGTGCGCGCGGTGATCATCCGCACCGCCAAGGAGTACGGCCGCGCCGATGGGTCGCACATCCGCTTCGACGATAATGCCGCGGTGATTATCGGCAAAGAGAACAACCCGCGCGGCACGCGCATCTTCGGGCCGGTCGCCCGCGAGCTGCGCGAGAAGCAGTTCATGCGCATCGTCTCACTGGCCCCCGAGGTGCTCTAAGGGCTTCGGCCCCGCAAGGGCCGGCGAGTAAGAGTAGGTAAGTTATGCACGTCAAATCTGGTGATGAGGTTCTGATTATCACCGGGAAGGATAAGGGGCGCCGCGGCAAGATCAAGCGGGCCATCCCCGCCGAGGGCCGCGTCGTGGTCGAGGGGCTGAACATCGCCAAGCGCCACATGAAGCCCCGTGGCCCCGGTAAGCCCGGCGGCATCATCGATATCGAGGCGCCGCTGAATGCCTCGAACGTGATGCTGATCTGCCCCAGCTGCGGCCGCGCCTCGCGCACGGGCCACCGCTTCCTGGAGGAGACCGACCATAAGGGTCGTCAGCGCAAGGTCCGCTTCTGCAAGGCCTGCGACGCGACCGTCGACAAGTAGGAAGACCCTCAGGGCCGGAGGCCACGCGTAAGCGCCTCCTAGCCCCTGGAGAAGAACTATGCCAGTCCGTCTGCGCGAGAAGTACCAGCAAGAGATCGTCCCTGCCCTGATGCAGGAGTTCAAGTTTAGCTCGGTGATGCAGGTGCCCAGGCTGACCAAGATGGTGGTCAATGTGGGCGTCGGCGAGGCCGTGCAGAACTCGAAGGCCCTGGACGCGGCCGTGGGTGATATCACCACGATCACCGGCCAGAAGCCTGTCGTCACCAAGGCCCGTAAGTCGATCGCCTCGTTCAAGCTGCGCGAGGGCATGCCGATCGGCGTGATGGTCACCCTGCGCGGCGAGCGCATGTACGACTTCTACGACCGGCTCGTGCACCTGGCCCTGCCCCGTATCCGCGACTTCCGCGGGGTGAGCCGGCGCTCGTTCGACGGGCGCGGCAACTATAGTCTGGGCCTGCGCGAGCAGATCGTCTTCCCCGATATCGACTACGACAAGATTGACAAGCTTCGCGGCCTCGAGGTAGTGATCGTAACGACCGCCCCCGACGATGCGCAGGCCTACGCCCTGCTCAAGCGTCTTGGGATGCCATTTAGGGACTAGTCTGGGCCAGGAGCGAGCAGCGCTCACCAGCCCAACGTGTTAGGAGGAACCAGCTTTGGCGAAGACGTCCTGGATTGTGAAGTCGAGCCGCCCGCAGAAGTTTAAAGTGCGGGAGTACCACCGCTGCAAGACATGTGGCCGCTCGCGGGCATATATGCGCAAATTCGGCATGTGCCGCATCTGCTTCCGTGAGAACGCCCTGAAGGGCCTCATCCCGGGTGTGGTGAAGTCCAGCTGGTAAGCACTTACGGTCGAACAGACACATGGCGCATATGCCGGAATAACGCCGGCGCCCGACGTGTGAGGAGGCTCTCGTGAGCGTTAACGATCCCATCGGCGATATGCTGACGCGCATCCGCAACGCCTGCATGGCGCGGAAGACAGTGGTCGAGATTCCCGCGTCCAAAATGAAGCTGGCGATTGCGGAGATCTTGAAGCGCGAGGGGTTTATCAAGGAGTACAGCGTGGTTGAGGGGAAGCCCTTCAACAGCATCTCGATCACGCTCAAGTATATGTCGGACCGGCGGCCGGCCATCACAGGCCTGCGCCGCGTCAGCAAGCCGGGTCTGCGCATCTATACCGGCAGGGATGAGATCCCCCGGGTGCGCGGCGGTCTTGGCCTGAGCATCCTCTCGACGCCCAAGGGCGTGCTGGCCGGCCACGAGGCCTGGCGCGAGCACGTGGGCGGCGAGGTGCTCTGCTATGTCTGGTAGGGCACAGGGAGGCTGCAATGTCACGTATCGGTAAGAAGCCCGTTTCCCTTCCAAAGGGCGTGGAGGTCAAGGTGGCCGAGGGCAACCTCGTCACCGTCAAGGGCCCGAAGGGCTCCCTGTCCCAGCAGCTCCACCCGGACATGATCATCGAGCAGGAGAATGGCACCATTACGGTCAGCCGCCCCTCCGATGAGAAGCTGCACAAGGCCCTCCACGGCCTCACCCGCACGCTGATTAGCAACATGGTCGTCGGCGTGACCGATGGCTGGCAGCGGGCCCTCGAGATCAATGGCGTGGGCTACCGCGCCGCGATGGAGGGCAAGACCCTGGTGCTGAACCTTGGTTTCTCGCACCAGGTCCGCCTCGACCCGCCCAAGGATGTTCAGTATGTCGTCGGCGAGCGCAAGAGCGCCAACGACCCGCTGGCCCTCTTTGTGCGCGGCGTCGACAAGCAGGTCGTCGGCGAAGAGGCGGCCCGCATCCGCGGGCTGCGCCCGCCCGAGCCCTATAAGGGCAAGGGCGTGAAGTACGCCGAAGAGAAGATCCGCCGCAAGGCTGGTAAGGCCGGCAAGGCCAAGTAGGGCCGGCGGCAGTATAGTTCGTCGATGGGGGATATATTCTCCATCGCGCAAGCGAGGTTCCGACTATGGCTAGGCGATCCCCCCGCGAGCTGCGCGTCCGGCGTCACTTCCGCCTGCGCAAGCGCGTGAGCGGCAGCACCGAGCGGCCGCGGCTGAATATTTTTCGCAGCAATGCTCATATCTACGCCCAGGTGATCGACGACGTGAACGGCCACACCCTGGCCGCGGCGTCGACCAACGAGAAGGCCTGGAGCGCCGACGACGACACGAAGACCAAGACCGAGCAGGCCGCGATCGTCGGCCGCCTGGTCGCCGAGCGGGCCATGGCCGCCGGAGTCACCAAGGTGGTATTCGACCGGGGCGGCTTCAAGTATCACGGGCGGGTGAAGGCGCTGGCCGATGCCGCGCGCGAGGCCGGCCTTAACTTCTAGGCCCAGTGGGCCCCTTTTGGAGGCAACGTGAAGCGAGAACGCATTAACGCCGACGCGCTCGAGCTCGAGGAGCGCGTGGTCCAGATTAACCGCGTCTCCAAGGTGGTGAAGGGCGGCCGGCGCTTCAGCTTCAGCACCGTGGTAGTCGTGGGCGATGGCAAGGGCCACGTGGGCGTCGGCATGGGCAAGGCCGCCGAGGTCCCCGAGGCGATTCGTAAGGGCACCGAGGCTGCCAAGCGCAACCTGATTCGCATCCCCCTGGTTGGCACCACCGTGCCCCACGATGTGATCACCAAGTTCGCGGCGACCAAGGTGATGATCCGCCCGGCAGCCCCCGGTACCGGCGTGATCGCCGGCCGCGGGGTCCGCCCCGTGGTCGAGGCCGCCGGGATCAAGGATATCCTCTCGAAGGTCTATGGCAGCAACAACCCGGTCAATGTGGTCAAGGCCGCCTTCCAGGCCCTCAGCGAGCTCAGTTCGCTGAGCGAGATGGCCCGCCGGCGCGATATGACCCCGCAGGAGCTCAGCGCCCGTCGCGCTCGCCGCGCGCCGGTCGCCGCCGCGCCCGCCGCGGTCGGAGGGGAGGAGGCCCCCGAATGAGCAAGCTGCGCATTACCTATAAGAAGAGCATCATCGGCTACGCCAAGGATCAGAAGGAGACCGTCAAGTCTCTCGGTCTGTATAAACTTGGCCAGACGGTGATTAAGCCGGACAACGCCTCGGTGCGGGGCATGATCTTCAAGGTCAGGCATCTGCTCGAGGTGGAAGAGGTCGGCGACGAGGTGACAGCATGAAGCTTCACGACCTGAAGCCCAGCGAGGGTATTACTCGCAAAGGCAAGCGCGTCGGTCGCGGCCATGGCTCGGGCAAGGGCAAGACGTCGGGCAAGGGTATGATGGGCCAGAAGGCTCGTCGTGGCCCCGGCCCCTACCGCACCTTCGAGGGCGGTCAGAACCGCCTGGTGAAGCGCATGCCCTTCAAGCGCGGCTTCACCAACAACTTCGGCACCGAGTACGAGGTGCTGAATGTCGGCAGCCTGGCCGAGTGGCCGGCTGAGGTCGAGGTTACCCCCGAGGCGCTGCTCGAGGCTCGCGCGGTGCGTCGCAAGACGCTGCCGGTGAAGATCCTCGGCGATGGCGAGCTGGGCCATGCCCTCACGGTCAAGGCCCATAAGTTCACGGCCAGCGCCAGGCAGAAGATCGAGGCCGCCGGCGGCACGGTCGTCGAGCTGCCCTGGGTCGTCGAGCGCCACTCGCGCTCGCGGGGCCCCAACCCCTCGATGCGCAACGCCGAGCCGAAGAAGGCGAAGGCCTAACAGCTATTTCTTCTCAGGCTGTGGCCCGCCGCAGCCTGAGAAAGGAAAAGGTAGATGCTCCAGGCTCTAGTCCGCGCCATCCAACTGCCCGATCTGCGGCGTCGCATCCTCTTCACCCTGGGGATGCTGCTGATCTTTCGCCTGATCGCGCACATTCCGGTGCCCAACATCAACCCCGACTCGCTCGCGCAGCTCCAGCAGGCGCTCTCGCAGAACCAGCTGGCTCAGTTGCTCAATATCTTCGCGGGCGGGGCGCTGCAGAACTTCTCGGTCGCCGCCATGGGCGTCTATCCCTACATCACGGCGTCGATCATCATGCAGCTGCTCCAGCCCCTCATCCCGGCGCTGCAGGAGCTGCAGAAAGAGGGCGAGCAGGGCCGGATTCGCCTGAACCGCTACCAGATGTGGTTGACCATCCCCCTGGCCTACCTCCAGGCGTATGGCCAGACCCTGACCCTCGAGCGCTCGGTCAATCCGACGGGCGACCCGACGCTGTCGCTGTTCCGCACGCCCTTCGATATCGTCAGCAACTTCCTGCCAACCTTCACCATCCTCACCTCAATGGTGGCGGGCACGATGTTGCTGGTCTGGCTCGGCGAGCAGATCAACGAGCGCGGTATCGGCCAGGGTATCTCGGTGATCATCTTCGGCGGCATCGTCTCGCGCCTGCCGGGCCTGATCGTCCAGGGCTTTCAGATCAGTCAGGCCGGCGACTTGGGCACGATCCTGGGGATCATCGGCTTCCTGGCGATCGCGCTGCTCACCATCGTGGGCATCATCCTGATCCAGGAGGGTCAGCGGCGTATCCCCGTGCAGTATGCAAAGCGGGTGCGCGGCAATAAGGTCTACGGCGGGCAGAGTAGCCACATCCCGCTCAAGGTGAATATGGCGGGCATGATCCCGCTGATCTTCGCTCAGAGCATCATCATCTTCCCCGGTATCGTCGCCTCGTGGTTCTACCGCCCGGGCGCCGAGGGCTTCGGCAACCAGGTGGCCGGCTTCTTCTACAACACCTTCAACCCGACCGGCGTGGGCGGCGGCTGGCTCTATATGACGCTGCTGTTTCTGCTGACGGTGGGCTTCACCTACTTCTATACGGTGGTGCTCTTCCAGCAGCAGGACATCCCCGATAATCTGCAGCGCAACGGCGGCTTCATCCCGGGCATCAGGCCCGGTAAGGCCACCGAGCAGTATCTGGGCCGGGTGCTCAATCGGATTACTCTGGCGGGCGCCCTGTTCCTGGGTCTGATCGCAGTGCTGCCCTTCCTGACCCAGAATATTACAGGTGTGCAGCTGGGTCTCGGCAGCACCGCCCTGCTGATTGTCGTGGGTGTGGCGGTCGACACGATGCGGCAGCTCGAGTCGCAGCTGATTATGCGCGACTACGAGGGCTTCCTGAGCCGTTGAGCATAGTCACACGGTTGCTGGGAATGTGGTATTATCGGACGGTGGCGCGCGGGTTGCTGGTGCGCCACCTAGGCCTGGGGGCTTCACGCTCTCGGGGTCGCACGCGAACAGCCTTGGGTCGCGCGGTGATGCGCGCATCGAACAGCTGAGCGAAGAGAGCGCCGACATGACCACTAACGTTATCTTGCTTGGGCCTCCAGGAGCGGGGAAGGGTACGCAGGCGAAGACCCTTGCCGAGCGAACTTCGCTGTCTCACGTGGCGAGCGGCGATCTCTTCCGCGCCGCCCTACGGGAGGGCACTGAGCTCGGCATGCTTGCCAAGTCGTATATGGACCGGGGCGAGCTGGTGCCGAACGAGGTGGTGATCCGGATGATCCTCGAGCGCATCCAGGCCCCCGACTGCGTGGGCGGCGTGATCTTCGACGGTTTCCCGCGGACGCGGGAGCAGGCGGTGGCCCTCGAGGCCTCGATGGGCGAGCATAGTAGCAAGATCGACGCGGTGCTCTACCTGAGTGTTCCGAACGAGGTGCTGCTACGGCGCATCGCGGGGCGGCAAACTTGCAAAACCTGCGGGGCGACGTATAATATCTATTACTTCCCGTCCCACCGGCCGGGAATTTGTGATGCTTGTGGCGGCAAGCTCTACCAGCGCAGCGACGACTCGATGGAGACGGCCCAGCACCGGCTGGATGTCTACTTCGAGCAGACGATGCCGCTGATCGAATACTACCAGCGCCAGGGCATTTTGCATGAGATCGACGGGCAGCGTGAGATCACCTGGGTCAACGAGGCGATGCTCAAGGCCCTCGGGCAGTTTCTGGTGACATCAGCGCAGCCGAAGGAGTGATATGTCGAAAAAAAAGGACGTCATCGAGATGGAGGGCACCATCACGGAGCCGCTGCCAAACGCGATGTTCCGGGTGGAGCTGGAGAACGGTCACGAGGTCCTTGCCCATATTTCGGGCAAGATGCGGATGAACTATATTCGTATTTTGAAAGGTGACCGGGTCCTGGTCGAGCTTTCACCATACGACCTGACCCGGGGCCGCATTACGTATCGCTATAAGTAAGTTAACGGGACAGTTGTTGTACTAGGCAGCTGGACAGCGGCGGCCCCAAAGTCGCCGTGGGAGGTTTGTTGTGAAAGTACGCGCTTCGGTCAAGCCCCGCTGCGAGTACTGCAAGGTGATTAAGCGCAAGGGCGTGATCCGTGTGATCTGCTCGCGCACACCGAAGCATAAGCAGCGTCAGGGTTAAGGACGTCAGCGGCAGCCGCAGGCCCAAGCAGCCGCGCGCTGCTGGGTCGGGTCGCGGCTAGGCCGCCAGCTCTACAAGGACGAGGATCTTCATGGCACGTATCGCTGGTGTTGACATCCCGCGCAACAAGAAGGTCGGGATCTCGATCACCTATATCTTTGGGATCGGTCGGGCGAATGGCGCCGATATTCTGCGCAAGGCCAACGTGAACGCCGAGGCCCGGGTGCGCGACCTCACCGAGGAGGAGGTCGGCCGGATCCGCGAGGTCGTGGATCGGGAGTATCGGGTGGAAGGCGACCTGCGCCGCGAGGTGCAGCTGAATATCAAGCGTCTGATGGACATCGGCTGCTACCGTGGGCTGCGGCACCGCCGCGGCATGCCGGTGCGCGGCCAGCGCACTCGCACCAATGCCCGCACGCGCCGCGGCCGCAAGGGCCAGGCCATCGGTATCAAGAAGAAGGCGAAGAAGTAAGCTTCGCGTGGCACCAGACGCGTCGGCACGGGCCTCGCGGCCCGGCCCCGTCGGCAGTGTGTTAAGGAGAATGGCATGCCCCCGAAGGGACAGAAGGGCGGAGCAGCGGCGGCCAGGCAGCGCGGGAAGCGCCGTGAGCGCAAGAACGTTCCCCGCGGCCAGGCCCATGTGCTCAGCACTTTCAACAATACGATCGTGACGATCACCGACCCTCAGGGCGCGGTGGTCTGCTGGGCTAGTGCCGGCCAGTCCGGCTTCAAGGGCTCGCGCAAGAGCACCCCCTACGCCGCCCAGGTGACGGCCGATACGGCCGCCCGCAAGGCGATGGAGAATGGGATGCGCTCGATCGAGGTCTTCGTCAAGGGCCCCGGCTCGGGCCGTGAGGCCGCCATCCGCTCGCTGCAGTCGGCGGGGCTGCAGGTGTCGTCGATCACCGATGTCACCCCCATCCCCCACAACGGCTGCCGCCCGCCCAAGCGCCGCCGCGTGTAATCTGGCGGCCCGCCCCGTCTGCTGACGTGGCGACTGACTTTGACAACCTGACGGCGAGACGACCGTGGATGGTACCGCCGGGCACAGCTCCCGGGCGCCCGCCACGGCTAGACGCTCAGACGAGCGTCATACCAGCGCCCGTCTCGTCGCGTATTAGAGAGGACCCCACAGGACATGGCGCGTTACACAGGCCCCGTCGGCAAGGTTAGCCGACGCCTCGGCATCGGTATCTCTGAGAAGGGCACCCGCATTCTCCAGAAGCGGTCCTTCCCACCAGGTCAGCACGGCCCCACCTCGCGCCGGCGCCAGGTGTCGGACTACGGTCTGCAGCTGCTCGAGAAGCAGAAGGTCAAGTATATCTACGGCGTCCTCGAGCGCCAGTTCCGCCGCACCTTCGAGCAGGCCGCCCGACGCAGCGGCGTCACGGGCGAGTACCTGCTTAGCCTGCTCGAGCGCCGTCTCGACAATGTGGTCTACAGGCTGGGCCTGGCCACGACGCGGGCCCAGGCCCGCCAGTTGGTCACCCACGGCCATATCGTCGTCGACGGTCGCAAGACGAACATCCCCTCCTACACCGTCAAGGTTGGCCAGGTGATCGCGGTGCGCCCCGAGAGCCGCCGCCGCAGCTATTTTAAGAATCTGGTGGACAGCGGCGAGCTCAACAAGTATCGGGCGCCCGACTGGCTGCGCCTCAGCCCCGCCGAGCTGTCGGGCAGCGTCTTGTCGCTGCCGCGCCGCGAGGATGCCGAGGGCGGAATTAACGAGCAGCTGATCGTCGAGTTCTACAGCCGCTAGGTTTCCAGATCTCGGCGCGTAGGGGCGCGGGTCGCCGACCGGGCAGCGTCGCCTGGAACGGCCCGGGCCCCTCCCGGCTGCGGTGAGTGACCGATACTGTTTAAGGAGGCGTGACGTGCTAGACATCGCCATGCCCAAGATCGAGGTTGTGCAGGTCGCTGAGAACTTTGGGCGCTTCAAGATTGAGCCCCTTGACCCCGGCTACGGGCACACCCTGGGCAACGCTCTCAGGCGCGTTTTACTATCGTCGATCCCCGGAGCGGCGATCACCAAGATCAAGATCGATGGCGTGTTTCATGAGTTTGCAACAATTGAGGGCGTAAAAGAAGACGTTACCGAAATTGTGCTGAACATCAAGGGCGTGCGCGTGCGCTCGAGCTCTGAGCGGCCGGTCAAGGCGCTGCTTACGCGGCGCGGCCCCGGCGTCGTCACGGCCCAGGATATCGACCTGCCGAGCAATGTCGAGCTGGTTAACCCGAACCACTATATCTGTACCCTCGACACCGACGCCGCCAGCATCGAGGTCGAGCTGACTATCGAGCGCGGCCGCGGCTATATCTCGGCCGACCAGCGCGACCTGGTGCCGATCGGCGAGATCCCGGTCGACGCGATCTTTACGCCGGTTCCGCGTGTGAACTATGTGGTCGAGAACACCCGTATCGGCCAGGCCACAGACTTCGACCGGCTCTTGCTCGAGGTTTGGACCGACGGGACGGTCAAGCCCGGCGATGCCCTGAGCTACGCGGCTCAGGTGCTGGTGCAGTATAGCCAGACGGTGGCCGACTTCAATCGGCTGGCGGTCGAGCCGGACGAGCAGCCCGCGCCGAGCGGGCTGGCTATCCCCGCCGATGTCTATGATACGCCGATCGAGGACCTCGATCTCTCGACGCGTACGTACAACTGCCTCAAGCGGGCCGATATTACCAAGGTCGGCCAGGTGTTGCAGATGGACGAGAAGGCTCTGCTCTCGGTGCGTAACCTGGGGCAGAAGTCGATGGAAGAGATCCGCGACCGGCTGATCGAGCGGGGTTACATCCCACGTCCGGCGGCCGCCCTCAGCGGCGAGTAGGGTAGGAAGCGTTGCTACTGGCGAGGCGAGGGCGTAAGTACCGGAAGTAAACTGCCCCTGGTCCGTCATAAGGGATACAGAAGATGCGACACCGACACGTTGGCAAGCTCCTGGGCCGCTCGTATGAGCACCGGAAGTCCCTCTATCGGAACCTGATGATCGCCCTGATCGAGCATCGCAAGATCACGACGACCATCGCCAAGGCCAAGGCCGTGCAGCCCGAGATGGAGAAGCTGATCACCATCGCCCGCGAGGATACGCCCCACGCTCGGCGTATGGCCCTCTCGAAGCTGGCGAGCAAAGACGCGATGCGCAAGCTCTTCACCTTTGCGCCCGGCGACTATGCCGGCCGTAACGGCGGCTATACACGCATCACCAAGATCGGCCCGCGCCTCGGCGATGGGGCCGAGATGGCGGTGATCGAGCTGGTTTGATGCGCAATATCGCGCTGCTGCTGGCCTACGACGGCACCGACTTCATCGGCTCGCAGTGGCAGAACCAGGGGCGCTCGATCCAGGCGGCCCTGGAGGACGCCTGGGAGCAGTTGACCCAGGAGCGTAAGCGCTTCACCCTGGCGGGGCGCACCGACGCCGGGGTCCACGCCCAGGGACAGGTGGCCAATGTGCGCGGCGAGACGCGCCACCCGCTCAACACGGTGGTGCGCGGCATGAACGCCCTCTTGCCGGACGATGTACGGGTGCTGGCGGCGCGCGAGGTGAGCCCGGATTTTCACGCGCGCTATAGCGCGACACGGCGCGAGTATCGCTATTTGATCGACCGGGGCGCCGCGCCCCTGCCGACCCTGAGACATCTGGCCCTCCATGTCGAGGGCCGCCTCGATACGGCGGCGATGGCAGAGGCCCTGCCGCTCCTCGAGGGGACCCACGACTTCGCCGCCTTTACGGTGCAGTCGGCCGATCAAAAGAGCACGGTGCGCACGGTTCACGTGGCCCGGCTGAGCGAGACGGAGATTCTCGGGCAGAAGCTGATCGCGATCGACCTGGCGGCGAACGCCTTTCTGCAGCATATGGTGCGCGTGATCGTCGGCACGGCGCTGCTGGTGGGGCGAGGACGGATGACGGCGGCGGAGCTCCGGCGAGTGCTGGAGCGTCGCGACCGTAAGGCGGCGGGGCCGACCGCCGCGGCCCACGGGCTAACCCTGACGTCGGTGCGCTACCCGCCTGAGCTTGTGCGCTGGGACGACGAGCAGGCGTGAGGATACACAAAAGGAAAGAGCTGTGAAGACGTATCATCAGAAAGCCTCGGAGATCCAGCGCGACTGGTATGTAGTCGACGCAACCGACGAGGTCCTTGGTCGCCTGGCGACCCAGATTGCCACGGTGTTGCGCGGCAAGCATAAGCCGACCTACACCCCCTCGAACGATGGCGGCGACTTCGTGGTCGTGATCAACTGCGAGAAGATCAAGATCATGGGCAAGAAGGCCGACCAGAAGATGTACTACCGCCACTCGGGCTATCCGGGCGGGATCAAAGAGACGACCTACAAGATGATGCTGTCGAAGCACCCCGACCGCATCCTGCGCATCGCCGTCAAGGGCATGCTGCCGAAGAATCGCATGGGCCGCCGCCTGATCGGTAAGCTGCGGATCTACTCGGGCCCCAATCACCCGCACGCGGCCCAGCAGCCGAAGACCTGGACGCCGCCCTATAAGACCAGCACTAACTAAGGAGACCGACGTCAATGGATGCTAAGCGCTACTACCAGGGCACTGGCCGCCGCAAGACGGCGGTCGCCCGCGTGCGCCTCTTCCCCGGCAATGGGGAGTATGTGGTCAATGGCAAGAAGCCCGAGGACTACTTCGGGCCCCGCGATCTGCTCCAGCGCGAGATCCGCGCGCCCCTGATTGCGACCAATAACCTCGACAGCTTCAATGTGCTGGTCAAGGTCCGCGGCGGCGGTGTCCATAGCCAGGCCGGCGCTGTGCGCCACGGTGTGGCCCGGGCTCTGCTCGACCTCGACCCCGACCTGCGCGCGGCCATGAAGAAGGGCGGCCTCCTCACCCGCGACCCGCGTATGAAGGAGCGCAAGAAGCCCGGCCTCAAGCGGGCCCGCAAGGCGCCTCAGTACACCAAGCGCTAAGACTCGCACGCCCGCCCGAGCTTGCGTAGAGACGCCCCCATGGGCGTCTCTACGCGCTCAACCCGCTCGGAGGGGGCGGGCGTTTTATGCTACAATGCGTCTATCTGGTCTCTAAGGGGCGGCGATGCGTGTGATCACCGGTCGGGCGAAGGGCCATAAGCTGAAGGCGCCAAAGGGCCTCGGCACGCGCCCCATGCTCGACAAGGTCAAAGAGTCGCTGTTCTCGGTCCTCGAGGGCTATGGGCGCATCCGTGGCCGCGTGCTCGACCTCTATGCCGGCACAGGCTCGATCGGCATCGAGTTCCTCTCGCGCGGCGCCGCCGAGGCCGACTTCGTCGAGCAGAGCGCCCACGTCTGCTCGATCATCCGCGATAACCTCGCCCATACCAAGCTCGAGCAGTACGGCCGCGTGCATACCATGCCCGTCGAGCGCTTCCTCAATGGCCAGAGGGGCGTCGGCCACTTCGACTATATCATGATGGACCCGCCCTACGCCGACCCGGCGATCGAGCGCACGATCGGCCTGGTGGCGCAGACCAGGGTAGGTCGCCCTGGCGCCCTGCTGGTCGTCGGCCACTCGCCCCGCGTGATCCTCGCCGATAGCTACCCCGGCCTGAGCCGGATCAAGTTTCGCCGCCTCGGCGACTCCTGCTTCTCGATCTACGAGCTGGGTGACCCCGAGCGTCCCCAAGCCGTCAATCCTGAAGTGCAGATGCCCGAGGCAGGCTAAAGAGGCCCCCCGTGACAGCAGCGCGCATCGCCGTCTATCCCGGCAGCTTCGATCCGGTCACCTTCGCCCACCTCGATATTGCGGCGCGGGCCGGCCGTCTGTTCGACCGTGTCGTGATGGCCGTCTTCGACCGGCCGAAGAAGAATCTGCTCTTCACTACCGACGAGCGCATGGCCCTGCTGCGCGAGGCGATTGTCGGCATGCCGCGGGTCGAGGCGATGACCTACAGCGGGCTCACCGTCGAGTTCGCCCGCTCGATCGGGGCCGTGGCCCTGGTGCGCGGCTTGCGCACGGTCAGCGACTTCGAGGTCGAGTACAATATGGCCCAGCTCAACCAGACCCTCGACGCCGAGGTCGAGGTGGTCGTGCTGATGGCCAGTCGGCACTACGCCCATATTAGCTCGAGCGCCGTGCGCGAGATCGCCGGCCTCGGGCGCGACCCGGTTGAGTTCGCGCCGCCGCACATTGTCGAGGCGCTGCGGCAGAAGTTCGCGCAAAGGGGGTGACGGCCATCGAGCTTGACGATTTGATCGATGAGCTGGAAGATGCCCTCGCCGAGGGTCGGCGGGTGCCGTTCAGCGGCCGGCTGATGGTGGACGAGGAGCGCATTCTCGATATAATCGACCGTATGCGCGTCGCCATCCCCGAGGAACAGAAGCGGGCTCGCCGGATCGTCCAGGAGCAGGAGCGTCTGATCGCCGAGGCCCAGGCCAGGGTCCAGCAGGTGCTCGACGAGAAGGGCCTGCTCGAGGCGGTCGAGAGCGAGCGGGCCCGGCTCTTGCAGGTCGCCGAGCAAGAGGCCGCTCAGGTCCGGGCCGGGGCCGATGAGTATGCCCGCCAGGTGCTCGAAGAGCTCGACGAGCGGCTCACGCGGCTGGCCACGAGTGTGCGCAATGGGCTCTCGACCCTCGGCGCAGGCTCCGACCAGCCGACAAAGCAGGGCTAGGCGCGGGCCGGCGGCCGAGCTTGACAAGGTGCCGCCGTCTCGCCTATAATGCGGCGTTTGCAGCGCAAGGCCGCAACACCGCTGCACATAGACAATGACAGATCTTAAGTTTAACGTTGCGCAGCTCCTGCGCGAGGAGATGGGCTCACGCAGGGACCATAGCTTCACCGAGGCGGCCCTGCCCCTGGATGAGCATCTCACGCTGCGCGACATCAGCGGGAGCGTACGCTTCACCCGCACCGCCACGGGGGTGTGGGCCAACGTGCGGGCCCGAGGGACCGTCCGGCTCATCTGTGTTCGCTCCCTCGAAGAGTTCGACCATCAGGTGAGCATCGAGTTCGCCGATCAGTTCCACTCGGTGATCGACGTCTTTACGGGCGGCACCCTGCCGACGCCGATCGAGGAGGACCCTTTCTTCCTCACCGAGCTGCACATGGCCGACATCGGCGAGGCCCTGCGCGAGTACACCCTGCTGGAGCTGCCGCTCAACCCGGTCAGCCCCGCCTACAGGGATCAGCCGGTAAGCTACACCGTCCAGTCGGACGGGATCGAGGAAGACGAAGAGCCAGGCGATGAGGGCGAGGGCACGCTCGACGCACTCAAGGCCTGGGCCGAGCGACACAACAGACGAAACGGTAGGAGTTGAGCAACCATGGGTGCATTACCGAAACGAAAAGTCTCGCGCCATCGCCGCGGCAACCGCCGCCAGCACCTGGCGATCACCGCCCCCACGCTGGTGACCTGCCCGCGCTGCAGCAGCCCGATGCGCAATCATTACGCCTGCAAGAACTGCGGCACCTACAAGGGCCGACAGGTGATCGAGATCACGCAGCCAGAGTAGGCCGCCCGGGCGATGTGGGCAACCTGTAGGGGGCGTCCGGCCAGCATTGCACGGCCCGACGCCCCCTTGCGTTACGCTGTGTCTCTGTGGTGAAACCTCAAGCGACGGAGGCGCGAGTGAGCAGCTCACGCTACGCGGCTATCACCGGGTGGGGCATGGCGGTCCCCCGCCGGGTCGTGACCAACGACGAGCTCGCCCGCCAGATCGATACCTCCGACGAGTGGATCCGCACGCGCACGGGCATCTCGCAGCGCCATGTCGCCGGCCCCGATGAGTTTACCTCGGTCCTCGCCACAAATGCCGGCCGCGCGGCCCTCGCCCGCGCCGGGCTCGCCGCCGAGGCCGTCGATACGGTGATTGTGGCCACCTGCACCCCCGACCGCCCCTTCCCGGCCACAGCCTGTACCGTCCAGCAGAACCTGGGCATCCCCAGGGCCGGCGCCTTCGACCTGGCCGCCGCCTGCAGCGGCTTCGTCTATGGCCTCAGCGTCGGCTCGGGCCTGATCAAGGGCGGCATGAGCCGAACCCTGCTGCTGATCGCGGCCGATATCTTCACCCACCTGATCGACTGGCAAGACCGCAATACCTGCGTGCTGTTCGGCGACGGCGCCGGCGCCGTCGTGCTGCAGGCCTCCGAGCAGCCCCTCGGCCTGCTCGCCTCGAATATCGGCGCGTGGGGCGAGGGCGAGACGATGATGGCCGTCGATGCCGGCGGCACGCGCCTGCCCGCCACCCCCGCCCTGCTCGAGCAGCGCCGCCAGTATGTTTATATGCAGGGGCGCGAGATCTTCAAGCACGCCGTGCGCGGGATGTGCGAGTCGTCCGAGCAGGCCCTGGCCGAGGCCGGGGTCGAGCTCGACGCGATCAAGCTCGTGGTGCCTCACCAGGCCAACGTCCGTATCATCGAGGCTGTGGCCAAACGGCTCGAGCTGCCCATCGACCGCTTCTTCATCAACCTTGACCGTTATGGCAATACCTCGGCGGCCTCGGTGCCGATCGCTCTCTATGAGGCCGCCGAGGCCGGGCGGATCGCCCCGGGCGACTTGGTCCTGCTTACGGCCTTCGGCGGTGGCCTGACCTGGGGCTCGGCCGTGGTGCGCTGGGGCGCGCCGACCGCCTGAGGCTACGACGAAAGTTCTCGCTTACCCGTTTAATCATCAAAGCTATGACGACTGCGTGGGTGTTTCCAGGCCAGGGGTCGCAGGCGGTGGGCATGGGCCGCGACCTGTACGCGTCTTCGCCGGCGGCGCGGGCGGTCTTCGACGAGGCCGATGGCGCCCTCGGTCTTTCGCTGACCCGCCTGTGCTTCGAGGGGCCCGAGGCCGAGCTGACCGCCACTGAGAATGCCCAGCCTGCCCTCCTGACCTTCTCCACGGCCCTGCTGCGCTCGATCGAGGAGGCCAGGGGCGAGCCCCTGCCCCTCCCCCTCGCCGTCGCCGGCCATAGCCTCGGCGAGTACTCGGCCCTGGTGGCCGGCGGCGCCCTCGACTTCGCCACCGCCCTGCGCCTGGTGCGTCGCCGCGGCGAGTTGATGGCCGAGGCCCATGAGGGGAGCATGGCCGCCGTGATCGGCCTCACCGACGAGACCCTCGATCAGATCTGCCGCGAGGTCAGCGAGTCGCTCTCGTCGCACCCCGAGACGGTGAGCACGGTGGTAGTGGCTAACTATAACGCGCCCGACCAGCTCGTGATTAGCGGCAGCAATCTCGCCGTCGAGCACGCCGGTTTGCTCGCCAAAGAGCGCGGGGCCAAGCGGGTCATCCCGCTCAAGGTGAGCGCGGCCTTCCACTCGCCCCTGATGATCCACGCCGCCGAGGGCATGGCCCGGGCGATCGAGACGGCCGCCGTGCGCGCCCTGCGCGTGCCCCTGATCGCCAATGTCACCGGCGAGCCCCTGGTGACGGCCGACGATGTGCGCCGCGAGGCCGTGGCCCAGGTCGTCGCCCCCGTGCGCTGGATCGCCTCGGTGCAGCGTATGGCCCACGATGGCGTGGCCTCGTTCCTCGAACTCGGCCCCGGCAAGGTGCTCACTGGCCTGATCAGACGCATCGCGCCCCACGCCCGCCTGGTGAATGTCAGCAGCGCGGAGGATGTGCGGGCCTTCACCGCCGAGAACAGCTAATGCCGCTGCACAACCAGGTCGCTGTGGTGACGGGCGCCTCGCGGGGCATCGGGCGGGCTACCGCCCTCGAGCTGGCCGCCGAGGGCGCCCATGTGCTGGTGAACTACCAGCGCAATGCCGCCGCCGCCGACGAGGTCGCGGCCCAGATCACGGCGGCCGGCGGCCAAGCCGAGACCTTCGGCTGCGATGTGAGCGACGAGGCAGCCGCCCAGGCCCTGGTGGACGCCGCCCTGGCCCGTTGGGGGCGCCTCGATATCCTGGTCAACAACGCCGGCATCACCGACGACGCGCCCCTGGCCCGCATGCGGGCCGAGCAGTGGCGTCGGGTGATCACGGTCGATCTAACCTCGGTCTTCCTCTGCTGCCGCGCCGCCCTGCCCGCGATGCGGAGCCAGGGCTACGGGCGCATCATCAACGTGGGCTCCCTCGCCGGCCTGGCCGGCAATGTCGGGCAGACCAACTATGCGGCCGCCAAGGCTGGCCTGGTCGGCTTCACTAGGGCCCTCGCCCGCGAGGCCGCCTCTGCGGGCGTCACCGCCAATGTGGTGGCCCCCGGCTATGTCGAGACCGACCTGGTCGATACGGTCGCCCCGGCCCTGCGCGAGTGGGCCCTGGGTGTGATCGCCGTGGGTCGCTTCGGCCGTCCCGAAGAGGTGGCCGCCGCGATCGCCTTCCTGGCCTCGCCCCGGGCCTCGTATATCACCGGGCACGTGCTGACCGTCGACGGCGGGTGGGTGATGCCGTAGGGGCGCCATACGGCGCGGGGAAACAGCGATGGACTTTCAGGGCCAGGTTGCGCTCGTGACGGGCGGTTCGCGCGGTATCGGACGCGCAGTGGTGTCCGACCTGGCCCGGCGCGGGGCGCGGGTGCTCTTCTGCTACCGCGAACGGGCCGACGCCGCCGACGCAACTCTCGCCCTGGTGGCGGCCGCCGGCGGCGAGGCCGCGGCGATGCAGGCCGATGTCGGCGACCCCGACTCGGGCGCGGCTCTGGTCGGCGCGACCCTGGCCCGCTGGGGGCGCCTCGATATCCTGGTCAACTGCGCCGGCATGGCCGCCTTCGGCCCGGTCGAGACGATGAGCCTGGCCCGCTGGCAGGCGACCCTGGCGACGAACCTTGACGGCGTCTACCACCTCTGTCGGGCGGCAGTGCGCCCCATGATGCAGCGCCGCTACGGGCGCATCGTCAATCTCGCCGCCCTCCACGCCACGGGCGGCTTCCCCGGTCAGGCCGACTACTCGGCGGCCACCGGCGGCGTGCTTGGCCTCACCCGCTCCCTCGCCCGCGAGGTGGCCTCGTGGGCCATCACCGTCAATGCTGTGGCGCCCGGCCTCGTCGCCACCGAGCTGCTGGCCGCGACCCCGCCCGAGGTGCTGGCCTGGGGCGAGCAGATTATCGCCATGCGCCGGGTCGGCAAGCCCGAGGAGGTCGCCTCAGCGGTCGTCTTTCTGGCCTCGCCTCTGGCCTCCTATATCACCGGGCATACCCTGGCTGTCGACGGCGGCTGGACCATGTCCTGATGGCCTGTGGGCGGCCGGGCATGGCAAAGGCCGGAGGGTTATCCCTCCGGCCTTGCGCTGAATCAGGTGAGCGAAAATTCCGGCCAACTCTGCGTCAGGTTCCAACGGGCGTACTGGCTTCCGAAAGTCGCTGACGGGCCTGGGGCTCGTCAGGCTCCGACGTACGTGCAGTTCCTTCTGGTTCCGACGTGCGTACAGTTCCTTCTGGTGCCGACGTTCGTTCAGTTCCTCTCGCTGTGGGTTCACGCTCCTTCTGAACTTGACGCCTCAAGGGTTCGACAAAATCGTTGGACTCTGTTGTTCAGCTTACTTATCTCGTGGCGGACCCTCGGCTGCTCTGCCGTTGGCGGTGCGTTTTTGGCCCCGGCCTGGCTAGCTTTTGCCTACGGGTATGGCTCGTGCGGTGCGCGGGTCTGTAATTTTTTTCGCCTCGCGCGATGAGCTTTGCCGTGAGAGACAGTCATGTGACTCGCAGAGCATCCAACCGCTACATCAGCGGTTCGGCGCTTGTCTGTCAGGCTCCCTGGGGTGACACCCCGTGTCGGCCCCATTTCCCCTGACGCACGCTCGCCCCTCCAGTTCGGGCCTTATCCCTTTACAGTGGAGGATGGGCGCTTGTCGTGTGACTGTGCGTTTTTAGCTGTTCAGGTGCCCCGGTGTCTTGTCGTTCCCTTGAGGCTTCGAGCTCATAATAGCATTGCTATGCCGGAAAATCAAGTCCTTAATCGTGTCTTAACGATAATGCCGGTGATGTGGCTGGCCTGTGAGCCTGCTGCGCGACCCAATACGCCTAACTAATTGTAATGTTTATCCGCCTTGTGTAAAGGGTTTTCGGGGCTGTCGGCGCATACCCGCTCGGCCACGGCGCGGCCCGAGAGCAGCACCAAGGGGATGCCGCCACCCGGGTGTGTGCCGCCGCCGACAAAATAGAGGCCGCGCAGGCCCCGCGCCCGCAGCGGGGGCCGCATAAAGGCCGCGAAGGGGTTGTTCGAGGCGAGGCCGTAGATCGCGCCGCCGGCGGCGTTGTAGCGCGCCTCCAGGTCGGCCGGGGTCCAGGTCTGCCTGTAGGCGATATGGTGGCTTAGCCCGCTCAGGCCCATGCGCTCGAGTTTTGCGATCACCTGGTCGCCATACGCGGCGGCCTCGCGCTCCCAGCAGACCCGCGGGCCGAGGGCGGGGGCGTTCACCAGCACGAAGAGGTTCATATGGCCCGGCGGCGCGTGGTCGGGGTCGCTGACGCTGGTTGCCGCCACATAGACCGTCGGGTCGGCGGCGGGCACGCCCTTCTGGAAGATCGCGGCGAACTCGCGGGGGTAGTCGGCGCTGAAGAAGATATTGTGGTGGGCGAGTTGCTCGTAGACGCGGTCGACCCCGAGGAAGAGGATGAAGCCGCTGCACGAGGGCTCGAGGCGGGCCAGGCGGGCCGCAATGGCCCCCTGCCCCTTGATCAGGGCCCCATAGGCGTAGCGCGGGTCGGCGTTCACCACCACCTGGGCCGCGGGCAGCTCCTCGCCGCTCTCCAGGCGCACGCCTCTGGCGACGCCGCCCTGGTGCAGCACCTCGGCCACGGGGGTATTCAGGCGCAGCTCGACGCCGAGCTCGCCGCAGAGGCGTTCGAGGGCGGCTGCCAGGGCGTACATCCCGCCGCGCACGTACCAGCCGCCCTCGGCCAGCTCGATATAGGCGATCACATTGAAGGTCGCCGGCGAGCTGTAGGGCGACGAGCCGTTGTAGGTCGCGTAGCGGTTGAAGACCTGGCGCAGGTAGGGGCTACGGAAGAACGAGCGCACTGCGGCGTCGACGCTGCGCAGGGCGTCGATGCGCGGGCCGTCGCGGGCCAGGCGCGGAGTGATCAGCTCGGCCAGGCCGTCGAAGGGCCTGAGCAGAAAGTTCTCGGCGACGGCGTCGTAGATCCCGGCCGTATGGGCCAGGAAGCGAAAGAAGTTCGGGACATCGGCGGGGCTGAGCCGCTCGATCTCCTGGATGAGCTGGGGGAGGCGCTGCCAGGCGTTGAAGCTGGCGCCGTCGGGCCAGCTGTAGCGGCAGGTCGGCTCGATCTGCTCGAGCTGCAGGTAATCGCCCATGCGCCGGCCCGCGGCCGCGAACAGCTCCTCGATCACCCAGGGCATGGTGAGCAGCGAGGGGCCTGTATCAAAGGTGTAGCCCTCGGCGGCGACCAGACTCAGCTTGCCGCCCACTCGTTCGTTCTTCTCGATGAGGCTGACGCGGCGCCCCTGGGCAGCCAGGCGGATCGCCGCGGCCAGGCCCCCCAGCCCCGCGCCGACCACGATAATCTGATCTGAGCTCATACGTAGTGTTGTGCATAGGGAAGGGCGCAGCATGCTGCGCCCTTCGTAGGTCGAGGCGGCTCTGGCGCGAGCCGACTACCAGCCCTTCTTGCCGGGGATCTGGGCGCCGAAGATACTCGGCGGCAACTTGAAGCCGTGGGCCTCAAGGCGCGGCGTGAAGCGGGGTCGCACGCCGGTGGGCTTCATCTCGCACTGGATCTTGCCCTCGGGGGTCTTGCCCAGGATGTCGAGCTTAAAGATATCCTGGAGCACCACCGTATCGCCCTCCATGCCCTGGACCTCGGTGACGTACGAGATCTTGCGCTGGCCGTCTTCGAGGCGGGTCTGCTGGACGATGATGTCGATCGCCGAGGCGATCTGCTCGCGGATGACCTTGAGCGGCAGGTCCATGCCGGCCATCATCGACATCGTCTCCATACGGGCGAGGGCGTCGCGGGGGGTGTTGGCGTGGAGCGTGGTGAGCGAGCCGTCGTGGCCGGTGTTCATCGCCTGGAGCATGTCGAGGGTCTCGCCGCCGCGGCACTCGCCGATCACGACCCGCTCGGGGCGCATACGCAGCGAGTTGATCACCAGGTCGCGGATCTGCACGCGCCCGCTGCCGTCGACCTCGGGGGGCTTGGCCTCGAGGCGCACCACATGGTCCTGGGCCAACTGGAGCTCGGCGCTGTCCTCGATCGTGACGATGCGCTCGTCCTCGGGGATGAAGTTCGAGAGCACATTCAGCAGGGTGGTCTTACCCGAGCCGGTGCCGCCCGAGACGACGATATTGAGCCGGCTGACCACGCAGGCCCGCAGGAACTCGGCCATCTCGGGGGTCATCGAGCCAAAGCGGATCAGGTCGTCGACCTTGAGCTTATTCTTCGAGAACTTACGGATGGTGATCGTCGAGCCGTCGATGGCGCACGGGGGGATGATCGCATTGACGCGCGAGCCGTCGGGCAGGCGCGCGTCGACCATGGGCCACTTGCGGTCGATGCGCCGGCCGAGGGGCCTGATGATGCGGTCGATCACCTTGAGCACGTGCTCGTCGCTGGCGAAGCGCACCTGAGTCAGCTTCAGCTTGCCCTTCTGCTCGATATAGATCCGGTCGGGGCCGTTGACCATCACCTCAGAGATACTGTCGTCGTTGAGCAGCTGCTGGATGGGGCCGAAGCCCATCAGCTCGTCGCAGACCATGGTGAAGAGCTGCTTGACCTGCTCGCCGCCGAGGTTCACCCCCGCCTGCTGGTAGACGCGGGCGAAGCGCTCCTGGAGCAGCTTCTCGGTCTCGGCCGAGCGCTTGAGCTCGTTCTGGTTGCCCAGCGAGGCCTGGATGCGGTCGACGCACCAGAGCGAGAGCTCGAGCATGCGCTGGTGGTCTGTGGGCTGGGCGGCGTCCTCGACCAGCGGGCCCGTGAGGGCGCTGCGGGGCTCCGAGGGTGGGATAACGGCGGCCTGCGGCGGGGGCGCGACGGCGGTGAGAGCGGGGCCAGTCGTGACGGGCTCGCTGGGCTGGGGTGAGCTTCCGCCAAGTCGTTTCAGCAGGGACATAGCAGGCTTCCTTGTGTGAGACGCCGCACTAGGGGCGTCGTAAGCAGCGCTTGCGATCGTCTAGCCAAGCTTGACGAAGTAGGCCTCGCAGGCCCGGTCGATCAGCTCCTTCGACATGGCCGGCGTAATGTTACGATACTTGGCCTCGTCGAGGATCTGGTCGCAGATATCGCGCGGGTGGCAAGACCGCAGGTCGCGCCCGAGCTTCATATAGTGCTCCTGGAGCAGGTGGCGCAGGCCTTCGTCGCTGTAGGGGATCTTCTTACTCTTGCAGACATTCTGGAAGATCGAGCGAAACTCGGCGGGCGAGGGATTGGGCACCTCGATCTTGTGGCGGATACGGCGCAGGAAGGCGTCGTCGACCAACTCCTTGGGGTTGAGGTTGGTCGAGAAGACGATCAGCACGTCGAAGGGCACCTGGAGCTTCTTGCCGGTCTGCAGGGCGAGGTAGTCGACCTTCTTCTCGAGGGGGACGATCCAGCGGTTGAGCAGATCCTGCGGGCGAACCTTCTGGCGACCGAAGTCGTCGATCAAGAAGAGGCCGCCGTTCGCCTTGAGCTGGAAGGGGGCCTCGTAGACCTTGGCCACGGGGTCGAAAATCAGCTCGAGCTGCTCGAGGATCAGCTCGCCGCCGACTACGACGCGAGGCCGGCGACAGACGAGCCAGCGGGCATCGGGGAAGTGGGCGGCGCCGGAGCCGGGGATGCTGCCGCCGAACGAGGCGACCCCCTCGGCATGGCCGACCTCGTGCTGCTTGACCACCTGGTGATTGAGCGGGTCGAACAGCTTGATGATCTGACCGTCGATCTCGACCGCATAGGGGATAAGCACATAGCCGCCGAGCATGTTCGAGATGCCCTCGGCGATCACCGTCTTGCCGTTGCCGGGCGGCCCGTACAGGAACAGCGAGCGGGCCGAGTTGGCGGCTGGGCCGATCTTGTCGAGCATGCGCTCATTGATCACCAGATGGCTGAAGGCCTGCCGGATCGTACCCTGGTCGATGACCATGTCGCCAATCTGCTGGCGGCGACACATCTCCAGGTACTGATCGAGGGGCACGGGGGCCGGGCCCGCATACTGGGTGCGGTCGAGGACCTCGTGGACCTTGAGCCGGCCCTTATTGGTGATAATGTACTGGAATGAGCGCTCGCTGAAGCCGCCCTCGGCGCCGATGATGTCGGTGAACTCCTCGAGCTTGAGAAACTCGAGCACCTTGTCGATCACCCCGAGGAAGGGCAGCTTGGTCATCTCCTCGAGGCGCTGGCCGCTGACCGCGCCCGTGAAGTAGATGACCTTCAGGATATGATCGGTGAGGAAGCCCATGGTGAGGCCGGTCTCGGCAATGCTCGTGGGCTGAGGGGGAATCTCGGGCATCGGGGTGGTATCGCGGGTCGAGGCGGACGCCGGCTGAGCTGTGGCGATCTCATGTAGCCTGAATGTCATCTGGCCTCCTTCGTCAGCTCCAGCGCCGTACGCGGCGGTGCGGCGACGGCGTCAAACTCGCGACGAACTGAGATTGTAGTATAAACCTGCACAGGGCCAATCGCAAGAATCTGCACACTGATGCCGTGTCTGCCCCTGAAGTATACCCGCGCGCAGCTGGGGCGGCAATAGTACGCCGGTGCTACTCTCTGGGCGATCATGAGGTGAGCGGCCCGTGAATACGACGCGAATTAGTAAGGTGGAGTGAACAATCTTTTATCACTGCTTTGCAATCTCATGATTGACGTGACTGTTTTGGGCTGTATAATCGGGCTATCCTAACAGTTATGGTACGTTGTCTTTGTGTAAGTATTTTCTCTTGAGCCTCTGTCTGCCCGTGATTGCACCGGATCCCCCGGTAAGCGGCTGAGCTTCGCGGCGCGGCCGCTCGACGGTGTCCGGCCCAATCTGCCCCCTGGCCTGTGGCTTAGCCTCGCCAGGCGCCCTGACGTCCACTACACTCCATAACGTATGAGGGCCTGGCCCTCTGAATCCCACAGATGTTACGAAGGGTTCGCGTGTGCGCCGGAGCCGTATGGGCGCCGGCGGCTAGAGGGGGCTCTATGTTTGGCAGCAGGCTCGCGGTACGCAATGCTATGACTCTGATCTGCCTTCTCGGCCTGGTGCTACTCTCTGTAGCCCAGTGGCGGGGGGCTGAAGCGGTCCTGGCGGCCGGGACGATCACCGGTACGGTCTTCCAGGATTACAACGGCAACGGTGCACAGGATGTCAACCAGACCATCCCCAGCGCCGGCAGTGGAACGACCAGGGTCGCCAACGACCGCGGCCTGGGCAGTGTGATTGTCACGGCCTTCAATAGCGCAGGTGCGGTGGTCGGCACCGCCACTACTGCCGCCAACGGCAGCTATTCGCTCAGCGCGAGCGGCACGGGGCCCTACAGGATCGAGTTCTCGGGTTTTCCCACGGGCTTCCACCCCGGCCCGGTCGGCTCGAACAACGGCTCGACGGTGCGCTTCGTCAACGACGGCGCCACGGCCAACGTGAACCTGGGCATCCACCTGCCCAGCGGCTACTGCCAGAACAATCCCGACCTGGTGACTAGCTGCTTCCGCGCGGGCGCGCAGAACACGGTCACCGAGTCCTCGGTGCTCTCGTTCCCCTATAACGCGGGCAGCAACTCGGGCACGACCATCCCCGATTACCGGGTGCCGGCGAGCCACACCCTGAATGTGCAGTCGCTGCGCACCGGTGCCGTATGGGGCCTCGAGAACTCGCGCACCCGCGATATCATCTACGCCTCGGCCTTCTTCAAGAAGCACGCCGGCTTCGGCCCCGGCGCCGACGGGACCTTGAACACCGCCGATGACCCCGGCGCGATCTACCTGATCAGCGAGGCGGTCGGCGCGCCCCAGACGGTCTTCACTGTCCCCGGCGCGACGACCAATGTGCACGATACCGCCGACTATATCTTCGACGGCTACAATGTGGGCTGGAATGGGGTCGGCAAGTACTCCCTGGGCGGTATCGCCCTCTCGGACGACGAGGCGACGCTGTATGTGATGAACCTCGAGAACCGCACGCTCTACGCGCTCAATGCGACGACCGGCGCGGTGCTCGGCCAGCAGACCATCCCCGGCGTGCCCGCCATCGCCGGCAGCGCCGCTTCGGGCGCTGCGCCCCCGCTGCCGGCGCCCTCGCCGGTGGCCGCGTGCGCCACCGATGCCATCAGGCCCTTCGCGGTGAACTTCGACAAGGGCCAGCTCTATGTCGGCATCACCTGCACCGCCGAGGGCTCGACCACGGTCGATACCTACGTCGAGTCTTCGACGCCGCCGAATGGTCGCTTCGACCATGACAATACGGCTGAGCTCGCCTCGGTGGTCGACAATGACGGCAACGGGATTTACAACCGCGGCGACGCCCGCCAGATGCGGGCCTATGTCTACACGGTCAACCCGGCCACCCTGGCCTTCAGCGCGGCCCCGGCCTTCCAGTTTGGGCTGAGCTACCCCCGCGGCATCGCCAATGCGAACGGCCTGCCGCCCGCCGAGTGGCGCCCCTGGGTCAATGGCTTCGACTATATTTCGATCGGCGAGCGGACGGTCTACTACCCGCAGCCCTGGCTGACCGACCTGAGCTTCGACGGCAATAACCTCGTCCTGCTGCTGCGCGACCGCACCGGCGATACGACGGGCTTCCGCCAGCCGGCCGATCCGACCGCGCCGCCCACCGATCTCTGGGATGGCGTCGGCGTCGGCGATGTGCTGCGGGCCTGCCCCAATGCTCTGGGTCAGCTCGAGCTCGAGAGCAACGGCAGCTGTGGCGGCATCACCACCAACCCGCCCGCGGGCCTCGGCCCCGGCGGCCTGCCGCTCGAGCCCCAGGGCCCCGGCGGCGGCGAGTACTACTTCGACGACGGCTACGGCGTCAGGGGCCAGACGGTCAACCATGACGAGGTCTCGCTGGGCGGCTCGGTCACCGTCGAGGGTCATCCCGACGTGGTCGTGACCACCTTCGACGCCTTCCCGCTGCGCCCGCCGAGCGAGGTCTTCAACTCGGGCTTCCGCTGGCACGGCAATGATACGGGCGCCAGCAGTAAGGCCTATGTGATCTTCGACAGCGATACCGTCCCGCCGACCGACCCCCTGACCTTCGGCAAGGCCAACGGCCTCGGCGACCTGATCGTGCTCTGCGACGAGGCCCCGATCGAGATCGGCAACCGGGTTTGGCGCGACGATAACCTCAATGGCGTGCAGGACCCGAACGAGCCGGTGATCCCCGGCGTGACCCTCGAGCTCTATGAGGGTAACAGCACCACGCCGATCGCCACCGCGGTGACCGACGGCGAGGGTAACTACATCTTCTCGGCCTATCGAACCCCGGGCGATAGCACGACCGCCCTGCGCTACGGCCTCGACCTGAAGCCGAATACCCGCTACACCGTGCGCATCCCCAACGCCACAGGGGTGAACCAGCAGGCGGCCCTGGTCGGCCTGCTGCCGACCCTGGCCAATGCGGCCGGGACGGGCGGCGCCGGCGGCGACAGCCGCGACTCCGACGGCATCCAGGCGGGGACGCTGGTGGCGGCCACCCTGATCACCGGTGGCGTGGGTGTGAATAATCACACCTACGACTTCGGCTTCGTCGCCGCCCCGACGGCGATTACCCTCGACTCGTTCGCCGCGCGTAAGGCCGGCGGCGGGGCGGTGGTAACCTGGAGCACGTCGCTCGAAATCGACACCTGGGGCTATCACCTCTACCGGAGCGCAACCGGCAGTATGGCCGACGCGGTGCGCGTGAGCGACCCCTTGATCCTGGCCAAGGGGCGCGGCGGCGCGGGCGCGAGCTACAGCTTCGTCGACGAGACGGCCTCGGGCGGGCCCTATACCTACTGGCTCGAGGAGCATACCACGGCGGGGGCGCGCACAGTCTACGGCCCCGTGACAACCGAACAGCTCTCGGGCGGCGGCGCCCACCGTGCGTGGCTGCCGATGGTGCTGCGCTAGTGCATAAACAGCCGAGCTGTCTGGTCATGGGAAGGCCGGGGAGGGCGCAGCCCTCCCCAAACCCCTCCCTGCAAGCCCAACCGCATCTTCCAACACACGAGGTAGAGCATGATGAAGGATCGGCTCACACATACGCTGTTCGCACTGCTAGCTGCCGCGATGATCTGCGGGACCGTGCTGCTGGGTAGCGGCGCGCCCCAGGCCTCGGCGGCGCCGCTCCCGGTTCTGACCGCCTCGGCCGAGCCGCCGACGCCGACCACGGTACCCCCGACGGCCACCACGGTGCCCCCGACCGTCGAGCCCAACCAGCCGACGCCGACCACCGCCCCGCCGGTTGCCCCTGCACCGCCCCCTGAGGATCGCAGAGCCGACCCGGCGGTCTCGAAGGAGGCCTCGAAGAGCGAAGTGGCGATCGGCGAGGAGATCACCTTCAGGATCACGGTGACCAACGAGGGCAACGACACTGCCCAGGGCGTAATTGTCGAGGACCCGCTGCCCGGCTTCCTCAAGCTGATCTCCGCCAGCATCGACAAGGGCCAGGCCGTGACGAACGGCAATACGGCCGGCTTCTGGATCGGCGATGTCGAGCCCGGCGAAGTGATCCGCGGCTCGGTCACCGCGCGCGTGGTGGACTACCCGGGCGGCGGCGAGGGCTTCAACGAGGTTGTGCTGCGCTCGAACAATCGCAGCGATCGCCCGGTGAACAACCGCTCGTCGGTGCGCCTGCGGGTGACCCAGCCCACCCCGACCGTCGAGCCGGTCGTGGCCGGCCAGCCCGAGCCCACCCCGACCCCCGAGGCGCTGGCCGCCCAGCCGACGCCGCCCCCGCCGACCGATCTGCCTGTGACGGCCAGCGATAACGGGAATATGCCGTATGGCCTGCTCTTCCTCGCCGCGGTCGCCTACATGGGCGCTGGTCTGTACCTCTGGCTGCGCCCGCGACGACGTCGCTAACTGGTGCGCCTCCGGCACGTTTCGTTATGGGTGGTACAGGGAGGGCCTGGCTCTCCCTGTACTCTCCAGACGGCACGAGCGTAGCGAAGTTGACGGATGAAACCCCTAAGGAGCCTGGCGCGCGTGAGCATGGCTAGCCGCAGTCCTCATTCGGTAGCGGTGACCTGGGCCCTGGTGGCGGCGCTGGTGCTCCTTGGCATGGCGACGCCTCCGTCCGCTGTAAAGGCGGCGCCGGCGCCGTCCGACCCGGGTCGCGGTCGCCCTGCGGCACGGGTAGTGGTCCAGACCGGCGGGATTCAGCAGATCGGAGCTGCAGCGCTGGCGGCGGCGGGCCTCGACCCGGCCGCCGCCACTGCCCTGCAGCTCTGGCGTAATGGGGCGCCGCTGCCCCTCGAGCAGCTCGGCGCGGGCAGTACGCTCGAGCTGCGTTTCTTCGCGCCGGCGCCCGGCGATCGCTGGAACGCCGCCGACACCTACTGGCTCACCCTCGAGCCCGCACCGGGCCTACGCATGGCCTCGCGCTCCGTTACCCCCGCTGCGTCCCCGGCGAGCCCTGTGGCGCGCGAGCGGGGCCGCTGGCGCGAGCCGGCCGCCTACGATACCAGGCGGACCGGGCCGTTCGGCGACCACTGGTTCGTCGCCGATCTTCGCACGGGGCCAGGCCAGGCCGCGGCTGTGCTGACTGCGACCCTGGAGCCTGACCTGCCCGTTGCCGCTGGTCCGATGCTTGTGACCGTGCGGGGAACCGCGGCCACTGCGGGCGTACATCTGCTTGACGTAACTGTGGGCGGCGAGACAAAGCGTCTGAGCTGGTCGGGGGCGGGCGACTTCGCCGAGAGCCTCACCTTCGCGGGCGGCGCCGCTAGCGTACGTCTGGCCCTTGTCCCGGGCGCCGAGGCCGACCAGGTGCTCGTGGCGGCGCTCGACTGGGAGCGGCAGGCGTCCCTGTCCTTCGCAGGGCGCGGCGCGGCCTTTGTGGGCTTGGAGGGGCGCCGGCGCTACGAGTTGGCGGGCGCGCCCGCCGGCGCGGCCCTCTATGATGTGAGCGACGCGAACGCCCCCAGTGTCCTTACAGGCGTCGCGGGCGCGTTCGAGGACGAGGGCGCGCGCAGCTATCTGCTCGCTGGCCCCGGCACGCTGACGCAGCCACAGGTGCGCTCCTACGGCGGCCTGGCGCTACCCGAGCCCGGCCAGGCGATCTACATCGCCCCGGCCTCGCTCCATGCCGCCCTGACGCCCCTGGCGAACCACAGGCGGGCGGCCGGACACAGCGTGGCCGTGGTCGACGTACAGGCGATCTACGATGCCTGGAGCGGCGGCCAGGTCGCCCCCGAGGCTATCCGCTCCTTCCTGCGCCACGCCGCCGCGACCTGGCAACCGCGCCCGCTGGCGGTGACGATGGTGGGGGATGGCACCCTGGACCCGCAGAACTATGGCGGCTTGGGCAACCCGAACCTGGTGCCGCCGTACCTTGCGCCTGTCGATCCGTGGCTGGGCGAGACGGCCTGTGAGCCGTGTTACGGTCAGCTCGACGGGGATAGCCCGCTGGACGACGACGAGCAAGATCTGGCCGTGGGCCGGCTGCCCGTGAAGTCGGCGGACGAACTGGCGACAGTCGTGGCGAAGATCGTCGGCTACGAGACGGCCCGGGGCGGGCTCGGTTGGCGCTCGCGGGCGATCCTGGTGGCCGATAACAGTCGCGAGGCCGACGGCAGCCCCGACCAGGCCGGCGACTTCGCGCGCTTCAACGATGCGGTGGCGGGGCAGCTTCCGGCGGGCATGCTGGCGCAGAAGATCTACTACGATCCCTGGGGGCGCGACGAGAGCGGCGCGCCGCTGGTGCAGCCCTGGCTGGCCGCAGATAGTGCCAAGGCCAGGTCGCAAGTGCGCTCGGCCCTCGGCTCGGGCGCAGGCCTGGTGGTCTACGCGGGCCACGCGAGCCACTGGGAGTGGGCGCGGACCGGCCCGCCCCTGCCCCCCGGTGAACAGTATCTGCTCGGGCTGTACGACCCGGACCAGCTGGCCAACGGCGACCGGCTGCCGATCGTCCTGTCGATGACCTGCCTGACCTCGGGCTTCCACCAGACGGCCTTCAACGCGACGACGCTGGACGAGCGGCTGCTGCTGCGCTCAGGGGGCGGCGCCGTAGCTGTCTGGGGCCCGACGGGGCTTGGGGTGGCCCACGGCCACGACGCCCTCATGCGGGGCTTCCTGGCGGGCCTGCGGGCGGCGCCAGGCACGGCGACCCTGGGCGAGCTGACTCTGGCGGGCTTCGCGGCCCTGCGCGAGGATGGCCGCAACGGGCTGGCCGGCGATCTCTCTGCCCTGCGCACCTACGCGCTGCTGGGCGACCCGCTGACCCCCGCGCGGGTCGCGGGGGCCGCGCAGCGCCTGGCCCTGCCGATGCTGGGGCGCTAGCTCGGCCAGGGACGCACAAAAGCCCGCCGAAGCCGGCGGGCTTTTGGGAAACTTCGGGCCACAGAGCGAGAACTACTCCTCGATATTCTCGTCCT
Source organism: uncultured Oscillochloris sp. (assembly GCA_964555675.1). Taxonomy (GTDB): domain Bacteria; phylum Chloroflexota; class Chloroflexia; order Chloroflexales; family Chloroflexaceae; genus CAIWXH01. The sequence continues at coordinate 19,975 of CAZKTU010000013.1, read as the reverse complement.
CGTCGCCCATATCCTGGTCGATCTCCTCGAGGCCGAGCTCCTCCTCCTCCTCGCCGCCGATATACTCCTCGTCGGCTCCATCGGAGTCGTCACTCGAGTCGTCGTCGTCGACCATGTCCTCGTACTCCTCGTAGCGGAGCGAGGAGACGTAGGTGGCGCCCTCGCCGAGCTTGCCGGGGAAGGAGATCCGGTTGCGCTGGCTAGGGTCCTGGTAGGTCTCGCGGATGAGCAGGCGCACGACACGCGGGTCGGTCTGAGCGATGGCGGCCAGGTAGCGATTGCCGCCGCCGATCAGCTCGGCGAGGCGCTGGCCGAGCTTGGGCTCGAGGCGGCCGATCACATTGCCGTCGGCGTCGATCACATAGACCGTCTTGCCCTCGACGCGGAAGTCCATCTTCTCGCCGGTGACGAGGGCGTCGACGGCGGGGCCGCGCGGCACGTCGATCAGGGCGGTGATCGCGGTGCGGCCGGTCTCGGTAATGAACATGCGCAGGTCGACCTGCTGGCGGGCCTTGCGGTTGACCTGGCCGCTCTCGAAGCCGCGGGCGATCAGGGCGTCGAGGCGGGCGATATTTTTGCGCGCAATCGAGTTGGTGGGGGTCAGGCGCAGGGTGTGCTGGTAGGCATCGTGGGACTCGGTGAACTGCCCGATCTCCATAAATGCCTTGCCGAGGCGGTTATACGTATCGGGGTCCTCGCCGAGCTGGAGGATCTGGCGGTTGGCCTCGACGGCCTCCTCCCAGCGGTTGGTGGCCGCGAGCTCGATGGCCTTCTCCTGGAGCTTGCGGCGGATACGCTGCTTTTCATCCTGCTTTGCCAATGGAAGACTCCTCTGATAGTCGGCAAGGGTGGGGGTGCAGCATCCTGCGCCCGCCAAATCGTCTGGACGTAAGCGGCAGGCTAACCTGCGACAGCATCACCCTGGAGCGCCCAGGGGCCGGTCTGCGTGATCCGGACCATCACCGTCTGGCCGGTGAGGTCGTCGGGGTGCGGGAAGAAGACGAGCTTGTTATTGGGGCTGCGTCCGCGCCACTTGCCCTTGCTCTCGCCCTCGACGAGGACCGCGACCGTCTGGCCGAGGAAGCGGGCGTTACGCTCGGTGGCGACGCGCTCTTGCTGGGCCTCGAGCTCGCGGCGGCGGGCCTCCTTCTCGGAGTCGGCGACGGCGAGGGCCGGGTCGGCCTCTTGCTCGGCGGCGAGGGTGCCGGGGCGGGCCGAGAAGGCGGCAATATGGACCTTGTCGAAGCGGATCTCGTCGCAGAGGGCCAGGGTCTGCTCGAAGTCCTCGCGGGCCTCGCCGGGGTGGCCGACGATGATATCGGTGGTGAGCGAGACATTGGGGATAGTCTCGCGGATACGGGCGGCCAGGGCCTTATAGCGGGCGGTGGTGTAGCCGCGGCGCATCAGCTTGAGGACCCGGTCGGAGCCGGCCTGCACGGGCAGGTTGATGTCGGGCATGCAGCGGGGCAGGGCGGCGACGGTGCTGATCAGGCGGTCGCTCATCCAGGCCGGGTGCGAGGTGAGGAAGCGCAGACGCTGCAGCCCAGGCACGGCGTGGACGGCCTCGAGCAGATCGGCGAGCTGTGGGCGGCCCGGCAGGTCGTGGCCCCAGGAGTCGACGATCTGGCCGAGGAGGGTGATCTCTTTCGCCCCGCGGGCGACGATGCGGGTACACTCCTCGACGAGCTCGTCGAGGGGGCGCGAGCGCTCGCGGCCGCGGCGGAGGGGGATGACACAGTAGGCGCAGGTCATGTTGCAGCCGTACTGGATCGGCACGTGGACCGAGACGGGCGGGTGAGCCCAGTTGGCGACCGGGAGGGCCGGCTCGTCGAGGGTGTAGACCGAGTTGGGGGCGAGGGCGAGAACCTCGTCGACGGCCGAGGGCGAGACGAAGTGGTCGACCATGGGCAGGCGCTGCTCGAAGATCGAGCGGTTGTCGGGGCCGACCATGCAGCCCCAGAGCACGACCCTGGTGTCGGGCTGCTCGCGCTTGACCCGCATCAGTTCGCCGAGCTTGCCGAGGATACGCTCCTCGGCGCTGGCGCGCACGCTACACGAGTTGAGCACGATGAAGCTGGCCTCCTCGGGGCGCTGGGCGGGGCTGTAGCCCACGCCCTGCAGGGCGGCCTCGAGGCGCTCGGAGTCGGAGATATTCATCTGGCAACCGACCGTCCAGACGTAGTAGCGCCGGTCGCGCGGCGTCGTGTCGCGGTCGGGCCGTCGGTCCAAGAAGATAAGATCCTGCATTGAGTTCTTAATGGGCGGGGGTGCGAGGAAACCTGGTCTCCCCGCGCGTCCCTACCAGACGATGACGGGGAGGCCCGTCTCGATGCTCTTGTCAGCGGCCTCGCGCAGCAGCTCGAGGCAGCGGTAGGCCTCGGCGTTGTGGCTCACGCCGGCCTTGATCAGGAGGGGGCCGAGTTCGGCGAGCTCGCCGCGCAGGCGGTGGGAGGAGCCGAAGTAGGCGCTATCCTCCTCGCCCTCTTCGTTCTCGAACGAGAGCCAGACCGGCTTCTCGAAGTCGGCCGGCAGGAAATAGCTGTTGATCCCCTGGAGGTTGACCAGGTGGCTGTAGCGGGTCTTGGCCAGCTCGTCCCAGATATCGGTGACGGCGCGGTCGAGGTCGTCGTAGATCACCGGGCCGTCCTCGAGCACCTCGGCGATATCGTCGCCGCGCTCGAGGTGGATGGCGAAGCGCGAGAGCTGGTAGAGGGCGCCCATATTCTGCAGCCCGCCCTCCCAGAGCTGGGTGCCGGGCATGCTGAGCAGGTCGATATCGATGCCCTCGTCGCGCAGCTGGTCTTGCACGGCCGAGACCGAGTCGTACTCTTCGGCATAGGCGGTGCGATCCTCGTCGGGGCGCACCGTGATCATCGAGCCGACCGCAAGGTCGAGCTCGGTTGGCTGGTCAACGTCACTCATCACTGCTCCTTACGAGGCAATGCACGGCCTTCAGTATACCATAATCTGTCTTCCGGCCCGCTCATGCATCCATCGGCCGCGCGTCTTACGCAAGAGTAGGTATAGCGCTCGAAACTAGTTGCCTGAGGAGGTCTCCAATGACACAGAAGATCGGACGACGCGAACTGCTGGCCTGGGCCGGGCGTGGCCTGGGCAGCGCGATGGTGCTCTCGCTCGCTGGCGGGCTGCGGCCGGGCGCGGCCATGGCCGCGGGCGAGGCCCTGGCGGCGACCCTGCCGCCCCTGCCCTACGCCTACGAGGCCCTCGAGCCCTTCATTGATACACAGACCATGATGCTGCACCACACCCGCCACCACCAGGCCCTGGTGACCGGGCTGAACAATGCCTTCAACAGCGCCCCCGCCCTGCGCGAGCGCAGCCTGGGCGAGTTGCTGGCAAATCTGCAGGACGTGCCCGAGGGCATCAGGACGGCGGTGCGCAACAATGGCGGCGGCCACATGAACCACAGCGTCTTCTGGGCCACCATGGCGCCCAACGGCGCGGGCGGCGGCGGCGAGCCCGTCGGGGCCCTGGGCACGGCGATCGCCAATCAGTTCGGCAGCGCCGCCTATCTGAAGTCGCTGATCAACGCCGCCGGCGCGAGCCGCTTCGGCAGCGGCTGGACCTGGCTGGCGGCCGACCCGAGCGGCAAGCTGATGGTCTACAGCACGCCCAACCAGGACAGCACCTACATGCTGGGCCACACCAGCCTGATCGGCATCGACGTCTGGGAGCACGCCTACTACCTGCGCTACCAGAACCGCCGGGCCGACTACCTGAACGCCTGGTGGAACGTGGTCAACTGGTCGGCCGCCAATGCGCGCTACGAGACCGCGATGCGCTAAGACAAGGTTCTTAGCCGAAACCATGGGGCAGGCAGCGCCTGGCGTTGCCTGCCCCCTTTGTGCATGCGCGAGTCTGGGGCATTGTCATAGGCGATGCTGCGCTCATTGGCCGCATTGCCCGGGGGATGGCCCTATGGTAAAATGGTCGAGCATTGAATCAATTGATTGGCGGGCCGGCCAGAGTTCGCGCCGGGACCGGCGGATCGCACGTAACAGAGGTGATGTACATGGAAAAGTCTACCTGGACGACCAAGGTAGGCCTGGCTCAGATGCTCAAGGGCGGCGTGATCATGGACGTTGTCACGCCCGAGCAGGCGCGCATCGCCGAAGAGGCGGGCGCCGTGGCCGTGATGGCCCTCGAGCGGGTCCCCGCCGACATCCGCGCCCAGGGCGGTGTGGCGCGCATGAGCGACCCCGAGCTGATTGTGGCGATCAAAGAGACCGTGACCATCCCCGTGATGGCCAAGGCCCGCATCGGCCACTTCGTCGAGGCCCAGATCCTCGAGGCTCTCGGGATTGACTATATCGACGAGAGCGAGGTGCTCACCCCGGCCGACGAGGAGCACCACATCAACAAACACAAGTATAAGATTCCCTTTGTCTGCGGCTGCAAGAATATCGGCGAGGGCCTGCGCCGGGTGGCCGAGGGCGCGGCGATGCTGCGCACCAAGGGCGAGGCCGGCACCGGCAATGTGGTCGAGGCCGTCCGCCACGCCCGCGCCGTCTATAGCGAGATCCGGCGCCTGCAGAGCATGGGCGAGGACGAGCTGTTCGTCTACGCCAAGAACATCCAGGCCCCCTACGAGCTGGTGCGCCTGGTCGCCGAGACGGGCCGCATGCCCGTGGTCAACTTCGCCGCCGGCGGCATCGCCACCCCCGCCGACGCGGCCCTGATGATGCAGCTCGGCGTCGATGGCGTCTTCGTCGGCTCGGGCATCTTCAAGAGCGGCGACCCGATGAAGCGGGCCCGGGCGATCGTCGAGGCGACCACCCACTACAACGACCCCGAGATTATCGCCCACGTCAGCAAGGGGCTCGGCGAGCCGATGGTCGGGATTGAGATCAGCAAGATTCCGGCTGAGCAGCTGATGGCGCAGCGCGGCTGGTAACTAGTGGGGGGGCGGGCGCAGGGGACGGGGCAGTTCACTGCTCGCCCGCTAGCTTCCCGCCCCCTGCTTCCTATGAATATAGGCGTCCTCGCCCTCCAGGGCGATTTCCGCGAGCACGCTGAGATCCTCCGCCGTATAGGCGCCGATCCGGTCGAGGTGCGGCTGCCGAAACACCTGGCCTCCGTCAATCGTCTGATCATCCCAGGGGGCGAGAGCACGACGATCGGTCGGCTCCTGGCCCTCTATGGTATGCTCGAGCCGCTGCGGGCCCGGGCCGGCCGCGATCTGGCGGTCTGGGGCACTTGCGCGGGCGCGATCCTGCTCGCGCGCGAGATCCTCGACGCCAAACGTGGCGGACAGCCCACGCTCGGGGTCATGGATATCAGCGTACGCCGCAATGCCTACGGCAGCCAGCTCGACAGCTTCGAGACGCCTCTCGCCGCGCCGGCCTTCGGCGAGGAGCCCCTCCCCGGTGTATTCATCCGCGCCCCGCAGATCGAGAGCCTGGGGCGCGACGTCGAGGCCCTCGCCAGGCTGCCAGGAGGCGCGGTCGTCGCCGCGCGCCAGGGCCGGCTGCTCGCCACGACCTTTCACCCCGAGCTGACCGGCGACGATCGGGTACACCGCTACTTTCTCGAACTATGATCCGCTCAGTCGCGCCCGGCGACCTCTGGTCGCTTCGGCGCAAGCCCCGCAACCAGGTGGTGCTCTACACCGAGGAGCTGCTGGCCCAGGCCCACAGCCCCGCCTGGTTCGCGCTGCGCTGCATGCTCCAGGGCAACGGCCGGGACATGAGTAGTGCCGTCTACCAGGAGCGCGGGGCCGGCGCGGTGGTGCAGGCCCACGGCCGCAGCGGACGCCCCGAGCAGGATATCGTCTACCTGGCGACCACCGGCACGAGGGCCTCGCGCCTGCCCAGCGACTACGAGCTCTGGTACCGCCTGCTCGAGCGGATCAGCCTCAACGCCGGTTATCACCACGTCCAGCGGCTCTACGCCGCCGTCCCCAGTCAGCACAACGAGCTGCGCGAGATCTTTCGCCAGATCGGCTTCCAAGCCTTTGCCCATACCACGATCCTGCACCTCTCAGGCCCCGACTGGGACCAGGGCACCACCCTGGCCCCGATGCGAGCGCAGTCGCGGCGCGATCACTGGGCCATCCACAAGCTCTACGGGGCCACGACGCCCCATATGGTTCAGCATGCCGAGGTGCGCAATGCGCGCCATTGGGCGCTGCCCCTGACCCAGCGCTGGGTCGGCCCGCGCAGGGCGGCCTGGGTGTTCGGACCCGACGACGACCTCGAGGCTTATCTGCGCCTGGCCAGCGGGCCCTCGGGCCACGTCTTCAGCATGCTGATCCGCCCCGATGCGCGCGAGGCCGCCGTCGACGTGCTGCGCTTCGGGCTGGCCCACCTGAGCGATACCAGGCCCGTCTACCTGTTGATGCGCGAGTACCAGGGCGAGTTGATCGCCCCTGCCCAGGACCTCGGCTTCCAGCCCATCGGCGAGCAGGCGCTGCTCGTGAAGCATACCGTAGTCCCGGTGCGGCGGACCCTGCTCGTGCCCTCCCTGGAGCCGGGCCGTGAGCAGCAGGTGCCCGCCACACGAATCTCCGCGCCGAGAGAGGACGCAAACCCTTATGTCAGAGCGTAGTGCCGTCACCAACGATATTGAGCTGCTTCTGAGCGCCCTTCCCGAGCATATCGCCCGGGCAATCCTCAACGGCGAGGATGACCCGGCCGACCTGCTTGAGATTGTGATGGACCTCGGGCGGCTGCCTGAGGCCCGCTACAGAGATAAAGAGCGCTTCCTCAGCGAGCGAGAGGTCACCCAGGAGGAGATCGACGCGGTGATCGCCCGCATCGGCGAGTTCGGCGAGGATAACCGCGCCGGCATCCCGCGCACGCTGCACCGCATCTCGGGCATCCGCAACCGCAAGGGCGCCGTGATCGGGCTGACCTGTCGCGTGGGCCGGGCGGTCTTCGGCACGGTGACGATTATCCGCGACCTGGTCGAGACCGGCAAGAGCATCCTGCTGCTCGGCAAGCCCGGCACCGGCAAGACTACCCTGCTGCGCGAGACGGCCCGCGTCCTGGCCGAGGAGTTGCGCAAGCGGGTGGTGATCGTCGACACCTCGAATGAGATCGCGGGCGACGGCGATATCCCCCACCCCGGGATCGGGCGCGCCCGCCGCATGCAGGTGCCCCGCCCCGCCGAGCAGCACGCGGTGATGATCGAGGCCGTCGAGAACCACATGCCCGAGGTGATCGTGATCGACGAGATCGGCACCGAGCTCGAGGCGATGGCCGCCCGCACGATCGCCGAGCGCGGTGTGCAGCTGGTTGGCACCGCCCACGGCAATACCCTCGACAACCTCATGGTCAACCCGACCCTCTCGGACCTCGTGGGCGGCATCCAGGCCGTCACCCTGGGCGACGAAGAGGCCCGTCGCCGCGGCACCCAGAAAACGGTGCTCGAGCGTAAGGCTCCCCCGACCTTCGACGTGTTGGTCGAGATCCAGAGCTGGGACGAGGTGACGGTCTACGACGATGTGGCCGCCGCCGTCGACGCCATCCTGCGCGGCGAGGACCCGCCCGCCGAGGAGCGCTCGCGCGATGCCGACGGCAATGTGCTGTCCGAGCCGGTGCGGCGCGAGGTGATCGACGCCCCCGCCCTCGGTCGGCGCACCGGCTTCGGTGGGCGCACCGGAGAGCGCGGTGGGGAGCGTGGCGGAGAGCGCATGAGCCCCCGCGGCGGACCGGCCCGCCCCGGCGAGATGATGGGCACCTCGGGGCCGCGGATGCGCGAGCGCAACGGCGCGGGCGCGGGCAACGGCAGCCATGCCCATAGCCACGGGGCCGCGAGCGCCGGCAACGGCAGCCCGACCCAGCGCATCTTTCCCTTCGGGGTCAGCCGCAACCGGCTCGAGGCGGCTATCGAGCGCCTGCGCGTCCCCGCGGTGATCGTCCGCGATATGAAGGACGCCACCCTGGTGATGACCCTGAAGAACTACTACCGCCAGAGCGCCCAGCGCCTGCGCCAGGCCGAGGACCAGGGGGTCCCGGTCTATGTGCTGCGCAACAATACGATCACCCAGATGGAGCGCCAGCTGGCCCACGTCTTCAACCTGCGCGAGGTCGAGAGCGAGGAGAGTCTGCCCCCCTCGCGCCGCGGCGACGATAGCAGCGTGGTCGAGGAGGCGATGCTCGAGGTCGAGCAGGCGATCACCGCCGTGATGAATGGCGAGCGGGTCGCCGTCGAGCTGGAGCCCCGCAGCAGCTACATCCGCAAGCTGCAGCACCAGATGGCCGACCGCTATAATCTGCGCTCGGAGAGCCGCGGCGAGGAGACGAATCGGCGCGTCAAGATCTTTCGCTAGCCATTTTTGGGGCCGCTGAATCTTCTGGCGCCCGATAGGGTATAATGCCGACAGGATCAGCGCACGAGCGAGCCTACTATGGGTGTGTTTATCACCTTTGAGGGTCCGGAGGGAAGCGGTAAGAGTACACAGGCGCGGCTGCTCTACGAGCGGCTGCAGGGCCTTGGCTACCCCGCGATCCTCACCCGCGAGCCAGGGGGCACGCGGATCGGCGAGATGATCCGGCGCATCCTGGTCGACCTACGCCACACCGAGATGGCGCCCACCACCGAGACGCTGCTCTTCTCGGCGGCCCGCGCCCAGCTGGTGAGCGAGCTGGTGCGGCCCTACCTGAATACCGGCGGCATCGTACTCTGCGACCGCTACGCCGACTCGACCTTCGCCTACCAGGGCTATGGCCTCGGGCGCGACCTCGACGAGCTGCAGGGCATCACCGCCCTCGCGACCGGCGGCCTGATGCCCGACCTGACCTTCTACCTCGACCTGGATGTCGAGGCGGGTCTGCGCCGCAAGCGCTCGGCCCGCGAGCGGGCTACCGAGGCGGCCAACCCCGGCTCGACCTTCACCACCCCGCCCGAGTGGAACCGCCTCGACGCCCGCGATCTGGCCTACCACCAGCGTGTCGCCGCCGGCTTTGCCGAGTTGATGCGCCGCGACCCCGAGCGCTGGCGCCGGCTCTCGGCCGAGCAGCCCGTGGATGCCCTGGCCGAGCAGATCTTCCAGCAGGTCGAGCCGATCCTCCGCCACGTCGCCCCCCTGGAGCCCAAGCGATGAAGCTTGTCCTCGCCATCGTCCAGCATCAAGACGCCACGAATCTGGTCGACGCCCTCACCGAGCAGGGCTACAGGGTCACTAGGCTCAGCAGCCAGGGCGGCTTCCTGCGCGAGGGCAATGTTACGCTCATGCTCAGCGTCGATGACCAGCAGGTCAACCCCGTGATCAAGACCGTGCGCGAGCACTGCTCGACCCGCACCCGCTATGTGTCGCCTATGCCGCCGATCGCCGAGTCGGGCGAGTTCTACCCCCCCGCGCCCCTCGAGGTGCAGGTGGGTGGCGCCACGGTGTTCGTCCTGAAGGCGGAGACGGCGAAACTGTAACCCAATGGAAGCTATCCAGGATTTTCTCGCGAATCTTGTCCCCCTCTTGCAGGTTGCCGGAATCTTCCTCGGCGCCTACCTCGTCCTCCTGTGGGCCGCCTCGGTCCTGTGGGCCTACCGCGACATCCGTCGCCGCAGCGAGGACGCCTCGGTGCAGGTGCTGGCGGTGAGCCTGGTGCTGCTGCTGCCCTTCGTGGGCATCCCGCTGCACCTGATCTTGCGCCCCCCGCAGACCCTCGCCGAGAAGTACGAGCGCGAGCTCGAGCAGGAGTACCTGCGGCGCGACATCGAGGAGAAGTATGTCTGCCCCGAGTGCCAGCGCCCGATCGAGCCCGACTTCATCCTCTGCCCCCACTGCCATACCTCGCTGCGCCGCCGCTGCGGCAGCTGCGAGCGGGTGGTCGACCTGACCTGGAGCGTTTGCCCCTTCTGCGGCGACGACGGCACAACCCACGGCTCACGCCAGGCTCCGACCGTGCCCTCCTCCGTCTATCCGGCCCTCGCTCGCCCTGAAGAGATCGTGCGTTAGTACACTCCGTCAAACCAGGTTACTATGCCCTCGATCACCGATGTACCCGGCATCACCGTCGGCCACGCCCATGATCTCGAGGCCCTGACCGGCGTGTCGGTCGTCCTGGCGACCCAGGGCGCCGTCGGCGGCGTCGACGTGCGCGGCGGCGCGCCCGGCACCCGCGAGACCGACCTGCTCGCCCCCGAGGCCGCCGTGCAAGAGGTCCACGCCGTCGCCCTCTGTGGCGGCAGCGCTATGGGCCTGGCCGCCGTGACCGGGGTGGTCGACTGGCTGCGCGAGCGCGGGGTTGGCTTCGACGTGGGCGTCGCCCGCGTGCCGATCGTGCCCGCCGCGGTGATCTTCGACCTGGCGATCGGCAGCAGCAGCCGCTTCCCCGACGCCCCCATGGGCTACGCGGCCTGCGCCGCCGCCGGTCTTTCGGGCGAGGAGGGCTGTGTCGGGGTTGGCCTCGGCGCGACCGTGGGCAAGCTGCTCGGCGTGTCCCAGTGCATGAAGAGCGGCCTGGGCACCTGGAGCGAGACCCTGCCCGACGGCACGACCGTGGGGGCCCTGGTGGTGGTCAACGCCTTCGGCGACGTGCGCCGCGACGGCGGGCCGCTCATCGCGGGCGCCCGCAGCCCGATCGACGGGCGTATGGCCGACTCGATGGCGGTGCTGCGCGACCCGCGCCTGCTGCCGGCCTTCGGCGGGGCCAGGGGGCGCGAGGGCGCCAACACCACCCTGGCGGTGGTCGCCACCGACGCCACCCTGACCAAGGCCGAGGCCCGCAAGCTGGCCCAGATGGCTCAGGACGGCCTGGCTCGGACCATCAGGCCCATTCATACCCCCTTCGACGGCGACACCGTCTTCACCCTGGCCACCGGCCGCCGCCCGCTGAGCCACATGCTCATCCTCGGCAGCATCGCCGCCGAGGTGCTGGCCCGCGCCGTCGAGCGGGCCGCCCTGGCCGCCACGAGCATGGCCGGCCTGCCCGCGGCACGGGATCTAGGGGAACACTTGACGTGATCCCCTTGCGCTGAAAGGGGAGTTGGAGGGGCCAGGCCCCTCCAACTCCCCCGAAAGGCAGTGCCGGCGGATCGCCTACGAGAACAGCGCCGCCACGTCGTCGCGGGTGAGGGTCTTGAAGACCCCACCCTCGCTACTGATCACCTGGGCGGCGATCGCCCGCTTCTGCTCCTGGAGCTTGATGATCTTCTCCTCGACCGTGTCGCGGGCGATCAGCTTGTAGACGAAGACCGGCCTGGTCTGCCCGATGCGGTGGGCGCGGTCGGTGGCCTGGGCCTCGACCGCCGGGTTCCACCACGGGTCGACGTGGATCACATAGTCGGCCGCGGTCAGGTTGAGCCCCACGCCGCCCGCCTTCAGGCTGATCAGGAAGAAGGGGAGCTCGGGGGTGGTCTGGAAGCGGTCCACCTCGGCCTGGCGGTTGGCGGTCGAGCCGTCGAGGTAGGCGTAGGGCACCTTACGGGCGTCGAGGCCCTCGCGGATGAGCTGCAGCATCTGCACGAACTGCGAGAAGATCAGGGTCTTATGGCCCTCGGCCCGCAGCGTCTCGAGGGTGTCGAGCAGCAGCTCGAACTTGGCCGACGTGCCGCGGAACTTGCCGTCGATCAGGCGCGGGTGGTTGCTGATCTGACGCAGGCGCAGCAGGCCCTCGAGGATCTTCATGCGCGCGTCGTCCATGCCCTGGCCGTCGATCATCCCCAGCAGCAGCGCCCGGTAGTAGTCGCGGGTCTTCACGTAGAGCTTGCGCTGGGCCGCGTCGAGGTCGACCATCAGGACCTCTTCGCTGCGCGCGGGCAGGTCTGTGGCCACCTGGTCCTTGGTGCGGCGCAGGATGAAGGGCAGGACCAGCCGGCGCAGATACTGGGCGGCGGCCTCGTCCTGGCGGCGCTCGATCGGGGCGACGAACTGCTCGCGGAAGTACTCGAGGCTGCCGAGCAGGCCGGGGTTGACGAAGGCGAACTGTGACCAGAGCTCGACGGTGCTGTTCTCGATCGGCGTGCCGGTGAGGGCCAGGCGATGCTCGGCCTGCAGCGAGCGGGCGGCCCGCGAGGTCTCGGCGGCGGGGTTCTTGATCGCCTGGGACTCGTCGAGGATGGCGTAGTGGAAGGTGTAGCCCTTGAGCAGCTCGATGTCGCGCAGCAGCACGCCGTAGGTGGTCAGCACGAGGTCGTACTCGCCGAAGGCCTGGGGGTCGGTGATGCGGCCCTGGTCGGCGTGGATGTGCACGCGCAGGCCGGGGGCGAACTGGGCGGCCTCGCGCTGCCAGTTGATCAGCAGCGAGCGCGGCATCACAATCAGGCTGGCGGCGGGGCGAGGCTGCTCCTCGTAGACAGACTGGAGCAGGGCCAGGGTCTCGATCGTCTTGCCGAGGCCCATGTCGTCGGCGAGGATGCCGCCGAAGCCATACTTGCGCAGGAAGCGCAGCCAGTCGTAGCCGGCCTTCTGGTAGGGGCGCAGCGTGCCGACGAAGCCGCGCGGCAGCGGGTGGGCCTCGATACGCTCGAAGTTCTTCAGGCGCTCGCGGCGCTGCGCGAAGGCCTGGTCGATCTCGGCCTGGTCGGCGCTCTCGAGGGCCTGGTCGATGATCGCCATATGGTGGCCCGAGAGGCGCAGGCGGCTGTCGCCGCGCTCTTCGCCGAAGGCAAAGAGGTGGCGGTAGCGCTCGGCCCACTCTTCGGGGATAGTGCCGAGCGAGCCGTCGGCCAGCTTGATATAGCGCTCGCGCCGACGCAGGGCCCGCTTCAGCTCCTTGAGCGAGAGGAGCTGGTCGCCGAAGCGCACCACGGCCTCGACGTCGAACCAGTCGGCGCCCGAGCTACTGACGTTGAAGCCGATCGTGGGGCGGCTGCGATTGACCTTGGCGACCGTCAGGGCCTCTTCGCCGAAGATGGTGAAGCCGGCCGTGGCCAGCTTCGGCACCTCGCGCAGCAGGAAGTCGAGGGGCGTGGTGCCCTTGCGCAGCGTGAACTCGCCCGGCTCGTCGCCGCGCTTGAGCCCGAAGCCGCCGGCGAGCTGCTGGTAGGCGGCCTGCTCGGCCTCGGGGTCGCGGCGCACCCGATAGAGCACCGCCGAGCCCTCCTGGCGCTGCACGGCCTCGTTCGGCATGGTGCGCTCGTACTCGAGCTCGAAGGGGCCATAGGCGAAGCGCAATTCGGCCGCGAGCTCGCCCTCGACCTCGCTCAGGTAGACGCGGGGGGCCGGGGCCTCCTCGACCGTCTCCCACTGCACGATCTTGCCGCGCACGGGCACGCTGGCGCTGAGGGGCACCAGATAGTGCTCGATGAAGTCGGCCTCTTCGGTGGTGGGGATGCGCACCCGCGGATAGGCGGCCATCAGCTCGGCGGCGGGGCCGCCCTCGGCCAGGCGGAAGACCTGGTCGTCGGCGAGGATCCACTGGGGCTCGCGGCTGAGCACGTGGGTATAGCCCGGGCGCAGGGTGACGTGACGCCCGTCGACGGCGATGCGGAAGCGGGCCTCGATGAAGCCGGGCTCGCGCTCGAGCTCGAGCTCGGTGGTGGCAGTCTCGTCGTTGATGCAGAGGCGCCCGCCGACGATCGGCTGCTTCTCGTCGCCGCCGTAGACGATGCAGCCGGGCAGCATAGCGAGGACGGTGGGCAGGGTCTTCGGGCCGGAGTACCAGGCCCCGTAGCTGCCGCCGGCGCCGGTGCCGGCCGAGATGGCGGTGTTGGCGGCGGCCACGGCGGCGACCGGCATGGTCGGGAAGCTCTCGGGGGTGACCTGGCTGCGCATGGGTTTGAGCTGGTCGCCGAGCTTCTGGCGCTCGAGGGTGGTGGTGATCATCTCGATGTCGCCGTCGTGGCCGGGGGGCAGCAGGCGCCCGCTGAGGCTGTAGGGCACGATCGTCCAAGCCTGACCGCGCTCCTGGAGGCTGAAGACGATCACATTGCCGCTGGGCGGGGCGACCGACTGGCGGGCGGGCGACTTGATCGCCTGGTCGAGCACGGCGCGCCAGACCGGGGGTGGGTTGGCCTTCAGGTGGTCGCGCAGGGCCAGGAGGGCGGCGACGCGGTGCTTGCAGAGGCCCCAGCCGACGCTGTTGCGGCAGCCGCAGTTGAGCTGCACAAAATTGCCGGCCAGGGTGGCCTTGACCTGGAAGACCAGCTTGTCGGACTCGCTGACAGTGACGACGGCTGAGGCGCCGTTGTTCTGCTCGACGCGGGCGCGGCCCTGGCGAAAGAGCTCGCGGCCCGCCTTGACGCTCGCGGGGTGGGTCCCCTGGAGGAGCTGATCGACCGGTAGGGTCTCGGCGGTCAGCAGAAAGAGCATGGTTCAACCTGCTTTATACTGGGGGCGTCCGCTCCTCGAAAGCGGGAGGGAAGCGCCGGGCTTCTAACGACAACAAACGGTTCAATCCAACGAGAACAAATCAACCTATGCGCAAGATACAGCTCTGGTGCCTGCTCCTTATGACTATCGCGCTGGCCGGCTGCGAGATCGAGGGCGGCGTCGCCCGCCCCACCCCCACAGCCCCTGTGCCTGCGGCCGCCCCCGCGGCCTCGCCCGAGGCGGCGGTCACTGCCCCCGCGGCGACCGCCCCGGCCGGGGCGGCGACCGACGGGCCGACCGAGGCGCCCGCCCCAGAGGCCGGCGGGGTGCGGATCGGCCTGCTCACCGATCCGGGCGACCTGCTGCCCTACTTCGACGACAGCGCCGACGAGCGGGTGACGGCCCCGGTCAGCCAGTTGATCTTCCCCGCGCCGCTGCTGGCCGTCGGCTACGCCTACACGACCACCGGTATCCTCGAGCAGGTGCCCAGCATCGAGAACGGCGACGTCACCCTCGGCACGGCCGACGTCTTCCTCGACCAGACCGGCGCGATCACCACTACGGCTACGAGCGTCGTTACCCAGGTACAACAAATCAGCGTCATCTTTCGCTGGAGCCCCGATCTGAAGTGGTCCGACGGCACCAGTGTGACCGCCGCCGACTCAGTCTTCGCCTATGAGCTGGCCCGCCAGGTCTATCTCGGCCAGGAGACTCAGGGCAAGCTCGACCTGCTGGAGCGCTACGAGCAGGTTGACGAGCACACCACGCGGGCTGTGCTCAAGCCCGACTTCATCGACCCCGCCTACCTCACCACCTACTTCACGCCGCTGCCCCGACACCTGCTCGCGGCCCGCGACCCGGCCGAGCTGCGCACGAGCGAGTATGCTCTGCTGCCGGTGGGGTATGGGCCCTACGCCGTCGAGCGACGCGATCAGGGCAGCCTGCGCCTCGTCCGCAACCCCCATTACTCGGGGCCGGTGGGCCCGATCGAGACGGTTAGCTTTATCTTTCGCGACAACCTCGAGCTGCTGCGCAGCTCGGTGGCCGGCGGGAGCCTTGACGTCGCGGCGATTGACCAGCCGTCGCCCGAGGGCTTCGCCGCGATCAACGCCGACCGCGATGCCGGCGCCGTGCAGGTGAACGCCGTAGCTAGCCCAATCTGGGAGCACTTCGACTACAATCTCGATGTGCCGGTCCTCCAGGATATCAGGGTGCGCCGGGCGATCGCCCATGCGGTCAACCGTGAGGCCATGGTCGAAGCGCTGCTTGGCGGGTACGGGGCTGTGCTCGATAGCTGGATCGTGCCGGGCCAGTGGGCGGCGGCGCCCGCCGACCAGATCACACGCTATCCGTATAGCCCTGACGAGGCCCGTCGACTGCTCGACGAGGCCGGCATCACCGACACCAATGGCGATGGCCTGCGCGAGACCGCCGGCCAGCCTCTGACCCTCAGCCTGGTGACGACCCAGGGCTCGCCGCTGCGCCTGGCGATCGCCCAGCGCATCAGAGAGGACCTGGCGGCCGTCGGAGTCGGCCTCTCGCTCCAGGAGGTGCCCACGGCGGGCCTGTACAGCCCCGAGGGCCCCCTCTTCCGCCGCACCTTCCAGTTGGCCCTCTTTGCCTGGATCGCCGGGCCCGACCCGCGAGGCTGGGAGCGCTGGAGCTGCGCCGGAGTACCCAATGCGAGCAATGGCTGGACCGGCAATAACTTCCCGGGCTGGTGCTTCTTCGAGGCTGATCGCGCCATCCGTGTGGCCACCACCTCGCTGAACCGTGACGAGCGGGCCGCCGCGTATCTGCGACAGCAGCAGCTCTTCACCCAGGAGATCCCGGCGCTGCCCCTGTTTCAGCGCATTGACCTCGTGCTGGCGAGCCCGACCCTCGTAGGGGTCGAGGCCGATCCGACGGCGCCGTTCACCTGGAACCTCGCCGACTGGTCGCGCCAGTAACCCATTATACCACTACCTGCTGAATGGGGTGGGCCGCGGGGCCCGCCCCTACCCGCATTGGTAGTTGACGCGTTGTGTCAGACGGGCTACACTCGCATGTACCTTCGTTCACAAGAGCATTGCTTTCCGCGAAAGGATCACCGCGTATGGACCGTCTGGTTGGCGAGGTCATGCACCACGGTGTGCTCACATGTCGCCGCGACACTCCGATCCAGGATGTCGCCCGTAATATGTCCGAAAATGACGTGAGCGCCCTGGTGGTGGTGAACGACGACGGCCACATGATCGGGCTGATCTCGCGGACCGACCTGGTCAATGCCCGGCTCTACGAGCAGTACTGGAAGCACTGGCGCGGCCTGACCGCCGGCCACATCATGGTCACCGATGTTGTCGCCGTGCGCAGGGAGGATACCATGCAGCACGCCAGCAAGCTCATGATGGAGCGCCGCATCCACCGTGTGGTCGTGGTCGACGAGGCCGGCGAGGGCCATACGCCCGTCGGCGTGCTCTCGGTCACCGACCTGGTGCGCGATATCGCCCGCGGCGAGGAGTAGCCTGCGAGCGCTCAGAGGTGATAGTAGTCACGCACCTGAGCGATCCAGACCCCTAGCCCGTAGATGATCACGGCGGCGAGGGTCAGGCCGGCCACGAGCCGCCCGACCCTGCCCCGCCGCCAGAGGGCGGCCAGCAGCGGCCCCGCGCTCAGGCAGAGGGCCGGGTAGAGGAACAGCGCCCAGCGCACCCCCTGGTCGGCCACCAGCAGCAGCCCCTGGGTCAGCAGCGTGCCGCCCCACCAGGCCGCCAGGGCCGCCCGCAGCGCCGCAGCTCGCGGCCAGGTGCCCCGCTGCGCCCAGAGCAGTGCCAGCCCGGCCAGGGCCGTCACCCCGAGCAGGGTCGGGATGGCCAGAGCTCGCCTGGCCGGCGGCGCGAGCCCAAGCACGGCCAGAGCCGTCTCGCTCAGCACCGTCCAGGGCGCTGCGCCCCCACTCCCACCCCCACCCCCACCCCCGCCTCTGCCGAGGAATCCCCCCAGATAGACCGGCGCCGAGTAGAAGAGCAGCAGCGCCAGCCCGAGGGCGACGGCGGCCACCAGGCTCAGGCGCGCCGCGCCCACGGGCCCGGGGCGCCCGCGGATCGCCCCAAGCACGGCTGCGCCCCAGGCGACGGCCACGAAGGCGCCCAGCGACAGCGTCACCCCGGAGTGGGCCAGCAGGCCCACCGTCAGGGCCGCGGCCAGGTGGGCGAAGCTCAGCCGACCCGCGCGGCCGGGCGCCGCGGCGCCCACGGCGAGCAGCGTGATGAAGGGCAGGGCCAGGGCCTGGCCGCCCAGATTGGCCAGCTCGCCCACCGAGAACGACTCGAGGGCGGCCACAGGCAGCAGGTAGCAGGCGGCCCCGAAGAGCGCCGCCCGCTGGCCGGCGCCGGCGCGCCGCAGGGCGAGCCAGATCGCCCCGAGGGCCAGGCTATCGAGCAGGGCGGTGCCCGTCTGCATGAGCAGCACCCGCGCCTCGCGGCCCATGGGGAAGATCAGCTGCAGCGGCATCAGTACGAGGAACGGCCCCGGCGGGTAGGGCGCCTGGCCGCCGCCCGCGTCGCTCGGCAGGCCCGCCGTCAGGAAGACCCGCCCCAGGGTGGCCTCGTAGAGCTTGTTGGCCTGCAGCCCGCTGTCGCTGTAGAGGGCGTGGGGGTGCAGCATGCCCGCCGCCCGCAGGGCGAAGGCCGCCGCCGCCAGGGCCACGATGGGCGCAGCCCCCGCCGCCAGCGCGCCGGCGCGCCCAGAGCGCCGTGCCGCCCAGTGCCCCCCGAGGCTCACGGCGGCGCACACGGCCGCCAGGGCCGCCGCCGTCGGTGTAAAGAGGGTCAGGGCCGGCCGCTGGCTGGCGAGGACCGAGGCCGCGCCCAGGGCGCCGGCCGCCCCGAGCAGGGCCGCCCCCCTCAGGCCGGCGCCGCCGGCGAGGGCTGCCACATAGGCGCCCGTCAGGGTCAGGGCTAACCAGCCGAGTTGGGGCCAGGCTGGCGCGAATGGTGCCCCGCCAGCCGGCGCGATGCGTAGCTCGTGGAGCACGAAGCCCAGCTCGCGCGGGTCGCCCGGGGGGGTGTAAGGCGTGGTGCGCATGGTCACGCCCAGGTCGCCGGCGCCGTCGGTGGCGGCCAGGAGGCGATAGCGCCGCGGCGCGCCCTCGGGCAGGTTCAGCTCGTAACGCAGCCCCGGCCCCGCCTCCCACACGGTCGGCGCGCCGCCTGCCCTGCCGCCCGCGAAGACCTCGATAACATAACGCTCGCCGCCTGCGCCGGGAAGCTTGAACCCAGCCTCGGCCTTGGTCCAGCGGTAGGGCCGGCCGCCCTGGAGTTCGAGCAGTTCCCACCACCACAGGCGCTCGCCGGGGCTTTGGGGGTCGGCCACCTGGTCGGCGGGCTCGGGGCCATTGACCCCTGTGAGGAAAGGGGCATCATCGAAGCGGCGGCGCGTCTCGAGTTCGCCGCCCACGGCGACGCGCTGGCGCAGGGGCGCCTGATAGGCGAGCGTCCAGAGGAGAGCGGATAAAGGCAGCAGGATGACGAGTCCGAGCAGGGCTCGCTTCCAGAGCTGGGACGTGCCGCGAGCCTTCATCCTTCATCCCTCAGCCTTCATCCCTGATTTGCCGCGCCCCAGGTGATCACAATCACGCCGACCACCACGATGACCGCCCCGAGCAGCTTGGTGGGGGTGATCAGCTCGCCGAGCAGGAAGCGTGAGGGGATGAGGATCAGCACATAGTTGAGGGCCAGCAGCGGGTAGGCGAACGAGAGGTTGACCCGCGAGATCACGCCGAGCCAGAAGAGGGCCCCGCCGAAGACCAGGGCGAAGCCGGCGATCACGCGCCAGTCGGTGAAGGTGGCCCACAGCACCTCGGGCGCGAGCGAGAAGGCGCCGACGCGCTCGCCCACGGCGTTCATGCCGAGCTTGAGCAGCACTTCGCCGATGACGGTCAGGGCGCTGGCGGTGATCAGCAGGGCGATGACAGAGAACATAGCGGGGCCTCTGGCGCTCATGGCAGGCGCTCGAGCACATAGACGGCGTAGTCGCAGATCCCGGAGCGCAGGCTGTACGAGCGCTCGACGGCCAGCAGGGGCCCGAAGACGGCGCGGTACTCGGCCTCTCCGCGGATGTGTCCCCCACGGTCGAGGGCGTGCATCACCTGGCCGGCCGGGTTTTGCCCGTCGGGCGGCGGGATGTCCTCCATCACCAGGACGGTGGCGCCAGGCCGCAGGACGCGGGCCAGCTCGGCCATGGCGGCGCGGGCCAGCTCGTCGGGCAGGTGGTGGAGCACGCCGCAGACGAGGGCGGCGTCGAAGCTGCCCGTGGCAAGGGCGAGGTGCTCGCCCGAACTGGCGAGGTAGCTGCCGGGCCTGTTGCGGGCGGCGAAGTGCAGGTAGCCGGTCGAGGGGTCGATCCCGACATATTGGGCGGCGGGGAACTCGCCGGCGAACTCGCCGGTGCCGCAGCCGAAGTCGAGGAAGCGGCGTCGGTCGCCGGCCCACGGCCGCAGCTCGCGGGCGATCGCCAGGCGTTCGCCGCTGAAGCCCGCCTCGACCACCCAGCGCAGGGTGTTCCACAGGCGCGGCGCGGCGCTCAGGCGGTCGAGGGCCCCCTCGAGGCCGAAGCCCGAGGGCTGAAGGCTGAAGCAGTGCATCGGAATCATCTATCTTGCTAACGCAACAGACGGCGCGACATCCTCACGCGTCCCCGCGCCTGCGGCCGTGCGCGCCAGGCATACGACCGACAGCCCGAACGGGAAGCTGCCGCCCATACCCACCCAGGCGGCCTCGA
>CAZKTU010000012.1:18920-56556 GCA_964555675.1 uncultured Oscillochloris sp. | reverse complement strand
GACCTTCTAAGTCGATGGTCGTGCGTTCGAGTCGCACCAGCCCCGCCAGCCATTTTTTCGCAGCAGGAAGCCTCAGCGCATCGTCATCGCGCTGAGGCTTCCTCACGTCTCTAGCCAGCATACTGCCAAGCTCACGCGGTGCGATCATCGTTCTCCGCATTGTGCCTACCGTAGCCGAACAGGGATCGGATCGCCGCCGTACTTGTGTTCGCTGTGTTCGAGGGCCTATAATCGCCAAGCGGTCTCATACAACACGCGCTGACGGGTGGGTGTTTATGGTCAGTACAGACGAGGTCCCCGTACAGCCAGCACGTTGTATCTGGCTCCTTGGCGGCATGCGGGTCGAGCACGCGGGCAGCGCGCTCCCGGTAACAGGCCCGAAGCTCCAGGCGCTGCTGGCGCTGCTCGCCCTCAACCCTGGTCGGCCCTTCACCCGCGCGGCGCTGGCCGACAGCCTCTGGCCCGACGCAGCGCCAGAGCGGGTGCGCCCCACGCTCTCGGATCTGCTCTACCGGTTGCGTCAGGCTCTCGGCCCGGGCTGGCTCCACAGCGAGGCTGGCCTCATCACGCTGCGGGTCGACCCGGAGCTCTGGATTGATGTCGAACGCTTCGAGCGCCTTGCCGCTCAGGACGACGCCGAGGCGGCCCAGGCCGCAGTCGCGCTGTACCGCGGCGAGCTGCTCCCCGAGCTGTTCGACGATTGGCTCGTGGCTCGCCGCACCGCGCTCCACGAGCGCCTCACCGCCTGCCTGCTACGGGTTGGCGCGAACGCCGAGGCGAACGACGCTCTGGAGCAAGCGCTCACCGCCTATCAGCGTGCCGCGCAGGTCGATCCGCTGGACGAGGGCGCTGTGCGCGGTCTGATGCGGGTGCACGGGCGCGCCGGTCGCCGACGACTGGCGCTGCAGCTCTACTCCGAGCTGTGCCGGATGCTCGCGGTCGAGCTTGACGCCGCGCCGCAGCCGGAGACGAGTGCCCTGGCCGCCACCCTGCGGGGCGAGCCACCCCCCGCCCGTGCGCCAATGACCCTCGTCGGCCGCCAGTCCGAGCGGGCCGTGCTGATCCAGCGGCTCGAGCGTGCCGCCCAGGGGCACGGCGGCCTGGTCTGCGTTGAGGGTCCGCCCGGCATCGGCAAGACCCGCCTGCTCGAGAGCCTGGCCGAGAGCGCCGCCTGGCGCGGGCTGCGCGTGAGCTGGGGCCGCGCCAGCGAACACGGCGCCCGCAGCAGCTGCGCCCCGCTCGACCAGGCGTTGCAGGCCGCCGCAGAGCCCAACCTCGAACGGCTACGCGCGCAGCTCTCGCCCGTGACTGCCGCCGCCATCAGCAGCCTGGTTCCCGCGCTGCATCCGGCCGTGCCCTTGCAGCTCGCGCACCCACCCGACCTGCCGGCCGCACTGCAACGGCTGCTCCAGACCCTTGCCGACGACACGCCCCTGCTGCTCATTCTCGACGACGTGCAGTGGGCCGATGCGGGCCTCTGGGAGCTCGCCGACGCCTTTGCCACGCTGCACGCGCTCCCGCTGCTGGTCGTGCTGGCCTATCGCTCGGCAGAAGCCCGGGACGACGACCAGGCCTGGCGCGGTCTGCGCACCCTCGATGCAATCGCCACGCCGCTCCGGATACCCCTTGCGGGATTGTCGGCGACCGATTGCGCCGCCCTGGCGGCCGAGCTCGGCCACTCGCTGGACAGCGCCGCCGCTGAGGTGCTGAAGCAGACCACGGCGGGCAACCCGCTGCACCTGGTCGAGCTGCTGCTGGCCCCCGACGCCGCCGATGGGCTCCTGCTCCCCGCGCTGCTTCGGCGTCGCCTCGCGGCGCTCGACGCGGGTGCGCGCGCGAGTCTGGAGGCGGCCGCTGTGCTGGAGCGCGAGTTCAGCCACGAGCTCTGGCAGGCGCTGGCCGGCTCTGCACTGGCAGCTGCGTTGCCTGGCTTGAGCGCAGGACGCTTTGTGGAGCAGACCGCGCACGGCTACCGTTTGCAACACGACCTGATCCGCGAACAGCTGTATGCAGAGCTGAGCCCGGCGCGCCGCCGCGAGCTGCACCTCCAGGCACTTACGCTGTTCGAGCGCCAGGACGCAGCCGGTAGTTGCGCCTGGCACGCCCACCAGGCCGAGCTGTGGCCCCAGGCCGCCCGCTGGTATCGCCTGGCCGGCGAACGGGCCTTCGCCTCCTATGCCTACACCACAGCAGGTCAACTGCTCGACCAGGCCCTGGAGTGCGCCGATCTTGGCCCCACAGCGGCGGACGAGCTGCTGGCGATCCGCAGCGTCCGCCTGCAGGTGCTCGCCGTCACCGGACCGCTGCCGGCCCTGCGCGCGGCGATCGACGCGGTGGAGCAGCTGGCGTCCGCGCTCGGCGACGACCGGCGCCGGCTGCAGGCTCTGGAGGCCCGCGTCAGCGCCGAGTCGCTAGACTCAACCCCCGAGCAGCTTCAGGCCACCCTCGCGGCCGCCCTGAGCCTGGCCGAGCACAGCGCTGACCCCTCAGCCACGGCTCGGCTCCAGCGGGTGTACGGGCTGCATCTGCTGCTCACGACGGCGGCGCATCCGGACCAGGCGCTGAGCCATCTGGAGCAGGCCGTCGCCGTGGCCGAGGCCATCCCCGACTATCAGGCCCTCGTCGCCGCCCTGTGCGCCCTCGGCTTCGGCCAGCGGCTCGTCGGTCGGAGCGACGCTGCCCACGCCAGCGCCTCGCGAGCCCTGGCGCTGGCCGAGGTGCGACGCGAGCTTGCACCCGCTCGCGCCGAGGCGCTGCGCGTGCTGGCCGAGGTGGCGCTCAATCGCGGCGAGTGGGAGCTGGCGCGAGGGACGCTCCAGACGGCCATCCCGCTGCTGGAGGAGCTCAACGACCGCTGGCCCCTGGCCTTCGCCTATTTCATGGCCACTAGCGTCTGCTACGCCATGGGCCAGCACGCCGAGGCGCGGAGCTTCGCGGGCCGCCTCCAGAGCCTCGTCCGTGCGGGCGGTCTCGCGCCCGACTCGCCCTGGATGCTGTACGTCTATACCTGCGCCATCGATGCCGCCGTGAACAGCGGCGATCTGACCGCCGCCGAGCAGCTCGCCGCCCCGGTGCGGGAGCTGGCCGAGCGCTGCGACGATGTCCAGGCCGCGCTCTACCTGCTCACCGCCCTGGGCTCGCTGGAGCTGTACCAGGGCCGCTACCGCGAGGCCGCGGCGTATCTGGGACGGGCGGTGGCGCTCTGGCGCCAGGCGCCTTCGGGCGTGCTCACGCCGATGCTGCTCCACGCCACGGCGGCGCAGCTGCTTGGGCGCCACAGCGAAGCCGAAACGAGCTTGCAGCTCGCCGAGGGCGGCCGTGCGAGCGGCGAGATCGCCTACTACGCGGTGGCGCTCAGCTTCACCCGCTTTCTGGTGCGCGGCAACACCGCCGATTTGCGGGCGGCCCACCACGAGCTCCAGCGTCAGGCCGCGCTGTTCCGCGACCCGCAGCTGCGGGCGGCCTTTCTGCACGAGGTGCGCCTGCACCGAGTTGTCCAGCAGCTCTGGAAGGTGCGGCCCGTGGCCGGCGCACTCAGGGCCGCCGCCCCGGTGTGGGCCCAGCTCGCCGCGCTGTATCGGCCGGCGCCGCCGACAGCGCCAGGGCCAGGCCGCACCCTGGAGGTACAGCTGGCCCGGGTTGATGCGCCCCTCGGCCGCCCCCCCACACCCGCCGAGCGGGTGCCGGTGCGCTGGAGCGTGGACGCCGGCGAGGCTGATACGAAGATACTCCACCAAGCGGGCCGGGCCGCGCTGCGCCGGCATCGACTGCGGCGCCTGCTGAACGAGGCGGCGGCTCAGGGCGGGGCGCCCACCGACGACGAGCTCGCCGCCGCCCTCGGCGTCAGCCGCCGCACCGTCCTGCGCGACATTGCCCAGCTCGCCCGGGGCGGCGACACCCCCGCCACTCGTCGCCGACGGGCCGCGAGCGAACCACTAAGCGACTGAGCGCAGCGGGCAGGCGATACCTGCAATCCCCTGCACGCTGCACTTCCGGCTCAATTGCCTCTCGGCCCATGTGTCACACTGGCGCCGTCGCTCCGAGAGCGAGACGAGAGGCGGGCGCTACCATCGGGGACACAGCCTCACCAGCTCGCCGCCCTGCGGTGAAACCAGGAGTCCCCACAATGCCCAGAAACCGCGCGGCCCGCGCGCTGCTCCGGCGCCTGCTCGCCGTTGTGTTGCTGCTGTGCCTGCTGCCCGCCCCCGTGCCGGCGCAGGCCGCGGTCGGCTTCGACGTGATCACGCTCCCGCCAAACCCGGAGCTCCAGGCGCTGGGGGGTGGCCTGATCGACGACAACGGCACGGTCTATTTCCTCGGCCAGCTCTCCGGCGCCGTCGGCGTCTACCGGCTGATCGGCAACAGCGTCGAGCCCTTCCTACTCGACGGTGCGCAGGTGCCCGCCCAGCTGCCCTCGGGCATCGGCACGAGCATCACAATCATCCGCGCCGATCCCTGGTTCGTCGATGCGGGCGGGCGCGTCTACTTCTATGTCGTTGAGGCCGGGCAAAGCCTGATCACGCGCGCGCTGCGCCTGGAGGTCGGCGGCGGCTTCACGCTGCTGCAGCTCGGGCCGCCCGGCAGCAGCTTCAGGGTTGAGCATCCTACCAGCAGCGGCCGCTGGCTCGCCACCGAGCGCGCCGAGGTCGAGGGCGATTCGGGCTTTGTCGTCTACCGCAGCGACGGCGTGAGCAGCCAGGAGCTGCTGCGGCGGCCGTTCACCCGCCGTCTCTCATGCAGCGATGGTCGCCTCGCCACAGCCCTCGCCGACGAGTCCAACGTGCGCGTGAACGCCAGCGGCGAGGGGGTGATCGAGGAGCTCCTGAGCACCCAGATCTACCCCAACCCCGACTGCACCGGCTCGCGCCCGCGCCTGGAGCGGATCGGCTTTCGCATCAGCGGGCTGAACGGCACCACCCGCGTCGAGCAGCAGTTCCCGGTCACCGAGGTGCGCTCCCTTCAGGTGCGCTCCCTCCAGCTGAACGATGCCGGCAATCTGATGTACGCGCTGCAGACCTTCGCGCCGGACGAATCCTGGAGCTTCCGCCTCGTTCGTGACGGCAGCACGGTGTTTGAGCGCAGCGGCAGCGGCAGCAGCCAGCCGTCGCGCTCGCTCAGCGACACCTTCAACAGCGCGCAGCTCCAGCCCGACGGCAGCGTGGTCTACAAGTTGGCCCCCGGCGACGACCCGGCGCGGCCGGCCGGCGGCCTGTTCCGCGACTCGGCCCTGATCCTCGCCGGCAACGACCCGCTCTTCTCTGCGCCGGTGAGCTTCGTCTTTCTGTTTCGGGCGAGCAGCAAGGGAGCGCTCGCCGCCTCCTACCTCGACCCCACACTCAACCGGGCCCGGTTTGTGCTGCTCTCGCAGGCCCTCGGTCGCTGGACGAACGGCGACGGCGGGGCGTGGAGCAACCCGGCCAACTGGGCCGGCGAGGAGGTGCCAGGCCAGGGCGACCGGGCGCTGTTCAATCTGGCGAATACCTACACTGTCAGCACCGGCGCCCAGCAGGTGGGCAGCGTGGAGGTGCAGGACGGCGAGCTGACCTGGACGGCGGGCGAGCTCGCAATCATCGGCGAGCTGCGAGTGGGCAGCCGGGCCGGCCAGGGCGCAACGAACCTGTCGCTCCGCGACCGGGTGCAGGTGGGCGAGCTGTTCGTGGGCGCGTTGCCCACGAGCGCCACAGACGACGAAACCAATGCCATTGTCCAGGTTCTCGCGGACGGGCAGCTCGACGTGAGCGGGCCGCTGGTGATCGGGCAGGCCGGGCGGGCCGGCCTCGGGCTCTTCGGCGGCACGCTGAGCACCGGCGAGACGCGGCTGGGCGTCGGCGGCGTGGGCACCTTCAACACCCTCGTCGGCGGCCAATGGTCGTCGGGTGGCCTGCTGGTGGGCGAGGCCTATCCGGGCTTCGTCAATCTCAACGGCGGGGTCAGTGTGCAGAGCACCACAGCGCGGATCGGCGGCGCGCCGTTCTCCGCCAATTTCGACCCGAGCGAGCCGGGGGGCGAGATTGAGGCCCTCTCTCGGGTAAGCGTCGGCGGCAGCGGCTTCGACCAAGCGGGCAACCTGACCGACCCGAGCAGCTGGAGCGTCGCGCAGGATCTCGAGCTGGGCAG
The DNA here is from genome assembly GCA_964555675.1 of uncultured Oscillochloris sp. Classification (GTDB taxonomy): domain Bacteria; phylum Chloroflexota; class Chloroflexia; order Chloroflexales; family Chloroflexaceae; genus CAIWXH01. Next base: position 50,439 of record CAZKTU010000012.1, on the reverse strand, counting down.
CGGCCATCCCGGCCGATTGAATATTGCCGGCGGCGGCAGCGCGCAAGTCGGGGGCAGTGTGCTGGTGGACAACGTCGCCACTGCTGCAGCGGCCAGCAGCCGCATCCTGGTGAGTGGCGTCGAGGACGAGACTCAAACCCCGGCCACCCTGCTGATCAATCAGGACATCCTGCTGGGCAACGCCGCTGGGGCCGAGTCGGAGCTGACAGTCAGCGCGGGCGGGATTGTCGATGTGGGCCGCACACTCTCCGTGGGCCATCAGCCGGACAGCTACGCCGGCGTGTTTGTCACGGGCACAGGCGCAACGCTCACCGCCGGCCAGGCGGCCGGGTCGTCCTGCACGATCGGCTTCAGCGGCGGCGGCGAGCTGGTGGTCAGCGATGGCGGCACGTTTCGCTGTAGCGCGCCGCTCTTCGTGGGCCTGGGCGACGAAGATGCCTACCTCACCGTCACCAGCGCCAGCAGCCTGGTGCGCGCCCAGCGCATCGAGGTCGGCGCGCCAGCCAGCGCCGAGCCGCAAGGCGCAGGGACGCTGAGGCTCAACGGGGGCCGCATCACCGCCGACCAGACACTGACGATCTGGGAGAATGGCACGCTTGAAGGCAGCGGCGACGTGGTCGGCACGCTGGTAAACAACGGCACGATCAACGTGGGGCTGGAGCCCCTCGGGCCAAACGGCGACGTGCAGGCGCTGGCTGGGTTCGGCGCCCAACCGGGGACGCTGGCCGTCGCCGGCGCGGCGACCTTCGTGCCTGGCAGCGTACTGCGGCTGGACCTCGTCGGGCCGGCCCAGTACGACCGACTGACGGTCAGCGGGACGGCGCGGCTCGACGGCGAGCTGGTGCTGGCGTTCAGCGAGGGCTTTGCGCCCCGCGCGGGCGACAGCTTCGCCTTCGTCGGCGCCGGCAGCAGCGCGGGCGCGTTTGCGAGCGTCACAGTGACCGGTCTAGCGCCAGGCTGGCAGTTCAGCCTGAGCAGCAGCGGCGGCGTCACCACGCTGCGCTCGGAGAGCGACGGCGTGCCCACCACCGCCCCGACGCTGGGCCGAGTCTATCTCCCGCTACTTCGTCGCTAGTGCCGCGTCCGAGCAAGACTGACGCGTAGCCGCCCCCCGTGGCAACGCCTGGGCCCTGGCCGAGTTCGCCCCGGAGCACCCGCTCGCTCTGCGGTGACAGCCCAACAACTCTGCTTGCCTATGGGCCGCTCGATCGGTACTCGGCGAGCAGCTCGTCGAGCACGCGCCGGGCCTCCCCGGCCTTGAGCGCGTCCCGCGTCCGGTATTCCACCAGCGTGATGAGCGCCTTCCAGAGCGCCCAGCCCCGCCCGCGCGCCCAGGTATCATCGTCAACCTGCAGCGTTGCGCGAAAGCGCTCGCGGCTCTCGCCGGCGAAGAGCGTCCAGGCGATGACCACGTCGCAGGCGGGGTCGCCCACGCCGCAGCAGCCAAAGTCAATCACGGCGCTGAGTTGGCCGCCGACGACGAGTAGATTATTCACCGCGACATCGCCGTGGAACCAGACGGCCGGGCCCTGGAAGGGCGCCGCGAGCCCCGCCTCCCACAGCTCGGTCGCGGCTGCCGTATCGAGCAGACCATCCAGCGCGAGGATACTGCGCCGGGTCTCGGCATCGTACGTCGCCAACGGGCCGCCGCGAAAGAAGCTATGGGGCCCGGCGGGCGGCCCATTGGCCGCCTCGATCTGCTGGAGGGCGCTGAGGAAGCGTCCCAGAGCCTCCGCGAACACGCGCAGATCGGCGATGCGCTCGATGCTGGCGGTCTCGCCGTCGAGCCAGCTGTAGACCGACCAGGGCCACGGGAAGCCTTCCCCGGGGGCGCCCACTGCGATCGGGGCAGGGATTGGCAGCGGGAGGCGCGACGCCAGATACGGCAGCCAGCGCTGCTCCTTCGCAACCTGTGGCGTATAGCCCTCGGCGCTGGGCAGCCGTACGCTCATCGTCGTGCCCAGACGGAACGTGCGATTGTCCCACCCTTGGGGCTCGGCGGGCGTGACCGGTAGGTCTGCCCACTGGGGAAATTGCGCGCCGACGAGCCGCCGGACAAGGGAGCCGGTTATCGCTTCGGCGCTGTAATTCCGGTCGTCAATGGTCATCGGCAACGTCCTTGCGCGCAACGGCACACGCCATTGTAGCAGTGTCGGCCGTGACCCGTGTCAGAACTACACCTACAGCCATCCCACACGCTACCCGACTTCCGGCAGGGTAGCAAACCTGCCGGAAGTGGGTTGATTCGGGCCGCCTCGCGCTGCTATACTCAGGCTATGAGCAGCCTGACAGCACGAGCATTTCGCAGCCTTCATCCCAGCCCAGCCGCGCTCCGGCGAGAGGTTGTTCTGTGCGTCACCGGGCTCCTCGCCACGCTCATACTGCTCCAGCCCCTCTTCTGTCTGATCAGCTGCCATCTGAGCAGCGACACGCTACACTATCTGCCGACCGAAGCCGTCCACGAGCTCGAGCGCGCAACAGACGCCGGTGGCGCAGCCAGCTTCGCCTTCTTCTGCGAGCTTCCGGCGGCCCCAGCCGCCGAGACCCACTTCCTCCCCGCCTTCTGGCCGGGCGTGCTGCCGCTGCTCCTGCTCGCCGTGGCGAGCAGTCTGCTCCTGCTGCGCCTGCCCCTCGCCAGCCCGGCGTCGCCCCGCGTCTGCCGCTGGGCGCCCCCCCTCCCGCCGCCGATCTACTTGGCCGCCTGAGCCCAGCGAGCTCGGAAGAGCGCCGGCCGGCGCGAGACGCCCCCACGCCTCGCCGCCCATGCCCCACCCCCCGTGGGCGCCGCCAGTGCTCGCGCATGACGCACCCGAGCCTCGGCTGTCCTGGCTACGTACCTCTCTGCCGCAGACGGACGACATGGCGCGCCCCAGCGCACCCGTCGCGAGCAGGCTCCGCATGGTGCGGCCCGTGGCGCTACCCCCCGTACGCCACAGGCCCCGCAGAGCCGCCGCGACACGTCCACGGGCAAGACGCGTAGGCACAGCAGAAGCGCCGACCGGACCCCCATCCGGCCGGCGCTTGCGATTCCTACGGCACTGGACTTCTCGCCGGTACAACTAGCCACACGGGTAGGCCAGCATGCGGCGCAGAACCGTACAATAGGACTGTTTCTGTCTCGCCCGGCGAAATAGAGAGGGACCCTCATGCGCCTGCTGCTGCGCTGGTTGATTACGGCTGCGGCTCTCGTCGTCGCGGCCTGGATCGTGCCCGGGATCAATGTGACCGACCAGAATGGTTGGTTTGCGGTGTTCCTGATGGCGGCGGTCTTCGGCCTGGTCAACGCCTTCCTGCGACCGATCCTGACCCTGCTCTCCTGCCCCCTGGTGCTGCTGACCCTCGGCCTCTTCACCTTCGTGATCAACGCCTTCTGTCTCTGGCTGTCGTCGTGGATCGCCCAGAACTGGTTCGGCGCCGGCTTCGTGGTGAACGGCTTCTTCCCCGCCCTGATCGGCGGCATCGTCGTCGGTATCGTCTCATTCCTGCTCTCGATGTTCCTGCCCGACGGCAACGAGCGCAGCACGCGCAAGTAGTAGCATTTAGCGTGAAGGAGCACCCCCCATGTCTGAGACCCCTGTCGAGCTGATCGTTTCGGCCTTCCAGAGCGAGGATGGGGCCGACAAGGCCCTGCAGGAGATCATCGCGGCCAAGAAGGAGCAGCTGGTCAAGATCCGCGAGGCGGCCGTGGTCGTGCGCGACGGCAACAACAAGCTGCACATCAGCGAGCGCGGCGACCTCGACGCGGGCTGGGGCGCCGGCAGCGGCGCGGCCCTGGGTGCGGCGATCGGCCTCTTCGGCGGCCCGATTGGCGCCCTGATCGGCGGCGGCATCGGCGCGGCCATCGGCGGCATCGCCGGCCACCTGATCGACTCGGGCATCCCCAATGACCGCCTCGCCCAGATTGGCTCGGCGCTCAAGCCCGGCACCTCGGCCCTGGTCGCCCTGGTCGAGCACACCTGGGCCGGCGAGCTGCAGGCCGAGTTCCGCCGCGCCGGCGGCGACACCCTGGCCCAGGCCGTGACCAGCGATATCGCGAAGCAGCTCGAGTCGGGCAAAGAGGTCGCCTACAGCGCCGTGGCCGCCGCCGGCGGCACCATCGCCACCCGCGCCACCTCGGGCCCCGAGGGCGCGACCCTCCAGGGCATCGCCACCGACGGCACCAACTTCGTGGCCGGGGCCTTCGAGGCCGCGGGCGACACGGTCAAGGGCGTGATCACCGACGGCACCGAGGTCGTGGCCGGCATCGTCGAGAAGGTGCAGGAGACCGCCGCCGACGTGACCGAGGCCGTGACCGACGCCGCAGAGGACACTACCAAGGCGGCCAAGGACGCAGTGAGCTAAATGCTCGCAAGCCATGCGTGCGGCACGCCGTAGGACAAAATGGGTTCTTCAGGGAGGGCAAGCCCTCCCTGCGACCCTCCCGTGACACAGCTTCAGATTGGAAGCATCTAGGATGGGCCTGCTCGAGGTGCTAGAGGCCTACGCAGCCGCGTCGCTCAATGACGCGGCGCGGCTGCTTAACCGACGCTTCCCCGATATCCTCTGGATGGGCAACCCGGCCGTCCGCCAGATCGCCCTCACCTTCGACGACGGCCCCGACCCCCGCGACACCCCCGCCCTGCTCGAGGTCCTGGCCCGCCACGAGATCGTCGCCACCTTCTCGTGGCTGGGCGAGCGCGTCGAGGCCCACCCCGAACTGGTGGCGGCCGCAGCCGCGGCGGGCCATCAGCTGATGATCCACGGCTATCGCCACCGCTCCTTCCTGCTCGAGCAACGGGACGCTCTCCACGCCATGCTCGACCGCACCCGCGAGCTGATCGCCAGCCACGCCGGGATCGACCCCCAGACGATCACCAATGTCCGCCCCCCCTTCGGCCATATCAGCGGCCCCATCCTCAGCTCGATGCGCGCCTGGGGCTACCAGCCGGTGCTCTGCAGCATCATGCCCGTCCACTGGGTGGGGCCGGCCTTCATTACGGTGCGCCACGTCGTCGCGCAGACCGAGCCCGGCTCGCTGATTGTGCTGCACGAGTCCCTCGGCGGCCCGCCCGTGGCCGAGTTCACCGATACGATTATCGCCAGCCTCAAGGAGCGCGAGTTCGAGTTCGTCTCGATCAGCGCCCTGCGCGCCGGGCGAGCCTGAGCCCCCCCCACACGCCCGTTGCTCCAGCCCCACGTGCGCTCAACAGCAGCGCGCGGCGGCTCGGACGGCCGTGCCATCGTTGTTTCGGGAGCGCGGACGCAGTGGAGCGATCTTTACTCGTGCGGACCAGGCCTTCACCGCGCGCAATCCGGCTTCGCGCTAGACTGCCGGCAGCTGTGCAATGCTATGGCGCGGCGTGGCCGGCCCTGCCGGTCGTGACGCCGTGAACCACGATGAAGCCATCGAACGAGGCGGCGCCGATCCGGCTCGCTGTGTCGGCAGGAGTGGCTGCGACCCTCTGGGGCCTGGGTTTGCTCACATGGCGTCTGAGCGGCTCTCTGGCCCCGTTGATCTTCTTCGGGTATCTCGGGAGTGTGCTGGCCCCGGCCCTCGCCCTCTATCTGGGCGCGCCGCGGGGCAAGCGCATTCGCAAGCGGTGGGTCGTCACCGTGGCGATCGGGGTGGGCCTGTTCGCGGCGGCCCTCGCCCGCGTCGCCGCCCAGCAGTCGCTCGTACAGGTCGAGGGCCTGGTCTTCGAGCTGCTGGCGGGCGTCTTTGGGGCCGCCACGCTTCACTTCCTGCTGGCCAAGCTGCTCGGCCCGCTCCTCTTCGGGCGGATCTACTGCGGCTGGGCCTGCTGGACGGCCGTCTTCCTCGACCTGCTGCCCTACAAGCATAGCGACGGGCGCCTGGGCGGCCTCTGGCCACACTTGCGCTACATCCACCTGGCGGCCAGCGTGGCCCTGGTGAGTGTCCTCGCCCTCGGCTTCGCCTACAGGCCGGGGCCCCTGGGCGCCTACGTCTGGTTCCTGGGTGGCAACGCGCTGTACTACCTGCTCGGGGTGGGCCTGGCCTTCGGCCTGAAGGACAACCGGGCCTTCTGCAAGTACGCCTGCCCGGCCGGGCTGCTGGCCAAGCCGGCGGCCCGCTTCGCATTGCTCAAGGTGCGCGGCGACCCCACCCGCTGCAACGGCAAGCTCGAGTGTCTCGCGGTCTGCCCGATGGACATCAAGGTTGCTGACTACACACGCCAGCACCTGCGCGTGCTCTCGACCGAGTGCATCCTCTGTCAGAACTGCATCAACGTCTGCGCCGAGGGTAGCCTGAGCCTGAGCTTCGGCCTCGAGAGCCGCGGCGTCGAGCTCCTGCGGGAGCGCTGAGGTCGGTGAGGCGAAGTGCCGATTGTCAGGCGTTGTACCAGCCCTGACCCAAATACCCGGCCCCCCGCGCCGTCAATTCCGGCTATAATGATTCATTCCCCCTGGCAGCCGGAAAGGAACGGGTATGACCATGCGGCGGGCCCTCGTGGCGCTGATCGGGCTTCTGTCAGTCTTTATCGTGCTGGCGGGGGCCGGCGTGGCCGGTCTGGCCCTCTGGCGCTTCACTCGCGGCGACGAGGCGAGCCAGGCCCTGCTGGTGCTGGGCGAGGATCGCAGCCTGAAGATGCTCGACGCCCAGGGCAACGGCCGCACCCTGGCCGAGGATGTCAGCCCCGAGCTGTTCCGCTACCCGAGCGCGGCCAGCGACGGCCGGCGCATCGTCTACATCAGCGAGGACGACGAGGGCACGGCCCTCTCGAGTCTGGATCTGAGCACCGGCGAGCGCACCGAGCTCTACCGCAGCAGCGACAATCCGCCCCTCTACGCGGCCTGGTCGCCCGACGGCCGCAATGTCTCGTTCCTGAGCAACCGCAGCAGCGGCGGCCTGGGCGTGCATATCGTGCCCGCCGACGGCTCGAGCGAGGCCGACCTGATCGGCACGGCGGCCGGCTCGACCTACTTCGCCTGGCGGCCCGACGGCAGCACACTCCTGCTGCACACCGGCGGCGGCAATGGCGTGCGGGGCCGCGTCGCCACCTACGAGCCGGGCAACCCCGATCCCCTGAGCGAGCTCGACGACACCGGCTTCTTTCAGGCCCCGGCCTGGAGCCAGGACGGGCGGACCTTCTTCTACGTGGCCCAGCCTGCGGTCAGCGGCGACCTGACGCCCAACGCGGTCGAGAGCGTGCTCACCCGCGTCTCGGCCGACGGCAGCGCGCCCGCGGCCGTGGCCAGCGAGAAGCAGGCGGCCATCCTCTTCTCGCGGGCCCCCCAGAGCGACCACCTGGCCTACATCACGGTCGGGCCCGACGGCTTCGGGGCCCTCAAGCTGGTCGACGGGGCCGGCGGCGAGGTGCGCACCCTCTCGCGGCCCGACGAGGCCATCCCGGCCTTCTTCTGGTCGCCCGACGGGTCGCAGATCGCCTACCTCACCTTCGAGCGCGGCGAGGGCCGCCCGCCCCAGTTCACCTGGCACCTGGTCGACCGCGCGAGCGGCGAGGTGCGCGACCTGGCCAGCTTCACGCCGAGCCAGGCCTTCGCGGCCCTGGTGGGCTTCTTCGACGCCTACGCCATCTCGCTCGACCTCTGGTCGCCCGACGGCAAGAGCATCGTCTACGCCAGCGACGACGGGGTCTACGCCCTCGACGTGGCCGGCGGCGAGCCGCGCCGCCAATCGGACGGGGTGCTGGGGCTGTGGGTGCGGCAGTAGGCGCGGACTCCGGGCCGCTGAGGGATCACACGCTGCGGATCGCGAGGTTGCTGAAGGTCGCGACCACCTCGTCTTCGCGAGCGACGGCCACCAGCCCGTACTGGGGCGACGGGGGCGGGCGGTCGGCCTCGAGGTCGTAGACGGGCTGGCCGTTGACGCGCAGGGCCAGGGCCGCGCCGACGAGGCGCGCTGCGAGGCGGTTGCTCGCGCCTGGGCCGGCGGCGATGGCCGGGTGGCCCTCTTCGATCAGCACCTGCTCGCCCGCGCCGTCGCGGCGCTCGAGCCTGTAGCTGCCGAGGGCGGGGTTCACAAAGAAGGCCATGTAGCCGGCGTCGCTGTAGCGCAGCAGCAGGCCGGCCAGGCCGCCCTCGGCGACCACGTCGACCGCGAGTAGGAAGTCGGAGCCCGCCGGCGAGGTGCTGAAGGCCCAGATGTTGCCCGAGCCCGGGATCGCCGTGATCCTGTAGCCGTCCGGGGCGAAGCCGACGCTCCAGCCGCCGCCGCTGAGGGTGGGCCAGCCGCGCCCCGAGCGAAAGTCCTCGGCGTAGAGCAGTTCGCCCTCTTCGGCGAGGGTCGGGGCCGCGCTGGGCGAGGCGGCCGCGCTGGGCGAGGCGACCGCGCTGGGCGGAGCTGTGGGCGGGGCCGCAGACGGCGCGACGGTGGCGCTAGGCTGGGGGGCCGGCGCTGTGGGCGAGGCAGGCGCCGCAGACGCGCCGGTGCTGGCGGGCGGGGCCGTGGCCACCCCCGGCTCGGCGCCGCCCGCGGGCTGCGGGATCAGCGTGGGCGAGCCCAGGGTGACGCCGGCGGCGCGGCCGCGCAGGGCCCAGCCGACAGCCCCCAGTCCGACCAGGACCACCGCGCCCATGCCCCCGGCCACCAGGGCGCGTCGCCCGCGATCGGTTGGGGGCGCCGCGGCAGGCTGGGCCTCGGCCCTGCGCGGGGCGGCCTGGCGCCTGATCGCGGCCTCGGCCTCGGCGAGCAGGTCGGCGCTGTCTTTGTAGAAGGGGTTGAGCTGCTGCAGCTCGCGCAGGGTTGCCGCCGCCTGCAGGTGCCGGCCGGCCCTGAGATGATCGCGCGCCTGCTGGTACAGCTCGCCCACGTGGTCGCGGTGAGGGGGCGGGGCGGCCGCCCCGGCGGGGGAGCGAGTCGGGGGGCGCGGCGCGACGGCGAGCGTACGATTATAGGCCGTGCGCTCGTTGAAGTCGCTCAGGACGGCGTAGGCCTCGTTGAGGCGGCGGGCGCGGCGGCTCGCGTAGGCCTGCTCGTCGTCGGGGGCGCCGGCGAAGCGGTCAGGGTGAAAGCGGGCCATCTGCTGCCTGTAGGCGCGCTTGATCTCGTCGGCCGTGGCGCTCCGGCTGACGTCGAGAAGGCGATAGTAGTCGAGCTGCTCGAAATCGTCCATGCCCGCTCGCTCAGGCGGCCCTGCCGCGCCGCAGGGGAGGCCCTAAAAATCTGCGTTAACTTTGGCATTATAGCACAGGCAAGCGCTATAGCTACCGCACATTTGTTTGATATACGACCAAAAGTGCGCGCTGGGCGAGGGGCTCGGGCGCTGCTATAATAGGCCCACGCGAAAGAGTACAACACAGAGACGGAAAGCCATGAGTGGCAAACAGTACTGGCTGCTCAAGACCGAGCCCGAGGCCTACAGCTACGCCGACCTGGCCCGCGACGAGGTCACCGTCTGGGATGGCGTGGCGAACAATGCAGCGCTGCTCCACATGCGACAGATGGCCCCCGGCGACGAGGCCCTGATCTACCATACCGGCGACGAGCGGCGGGCAGTTGGCCTGGCCGAGGTGGTCAGCGGCCCCTACCCTGACCCCAAGCTGGACGACCCGAAGCTGGTCGTCGTCGACGTACGCGCGGTGGGGCCCCTGCCTGCGGCGGTCGGCCTGGCGGCGATCAAGGCCGACCCTTTCTTCGCCGACTTCGCCCTCGTGCGCCAGGGCCGCCTCTCGGTGGTGCCGGTCAGCGCCGAGCAGTGGGCCAGGCTACTAGGGATGGCAGGCCTCTAGGGCGTCGCAGCGGCCGCGGTTAAGGTCCGGCAATCGCTCCCCACAGCCGCGCCAGAAGTGGTATAGTACGCCACAATCGGCCTCCAAGCACATAGTCCGCACAGCCGCGTGAGGTGCTGCGATGGATGCAGCCACAATCCTGGTCGTAGACGATGAGCAGCCCATCGTCGATCTCGTCGCAAGCTACCTGACCGCCGAGGGCTACGCGGTACACCGCGCCTTTGACGGCCCCTCGGCCCTCTCACTGGCCCGCGCAATCAAGCCCGACCTGGTCATCCTCGACGTGATGCTGCCCGGCCTCGACGGGGTCGAGGTCTGTCGCCGACTCCACCAGGAGACGGCGGTCTACGTGCTCATGCTCACGGCACGCACCGACGAGGTCGACAAGCTGATCGGCCTCTCGGTGGGCGCCGACGACTACATGACCAAGCCCTTCAGCCCGCGCGAGTTGGTGGCGCGGGTGAAGGCGATCATGCGGCGCGCCCGCACCCCCCTCGACAAGGTCAGCGACCGCCCCGTCTTGCAGTTCGGCGCCCTGAGCATCGACCCCGAGCGCCGCGAGGTGAAGAGCCAGAGCCATCTGATCGAGTTGACCCCGCGCGAGTTCGACCTACTCTACGCAATGGCAAGCCACCCCGGCCGGGTCTTCACCCGCGACGAGCTGCTGCAGCGGGTCTGGGGGCCCGACTTCTCGGGCATCGACCGCGTGGTCGACGTACACGTGGGCACCCTGCGCCGCAAGCTCGAAGAAGGCGGCCCGACCGAGGTCCCCGTGGTGCAGACCGTGCGCGGGGTCGGCTATAAGTTCGTCGGTGGCCCACGATGAGGTGGTACAACCAGCTCCGCTGGAAGCTGTTCATGTCGCACCTGATCATCGTGGTGATCGCCGACGTGGTCCTGCTGGCTACGGCCACCTTCCTCGCCAGCCTGGGCCTGGTCAACGCCGCCCCCCTGACCCTGGGCTCGGCCGCCGCCGAGACCGGGCAGCTCGACCCGGCCGCCGTCGCGGCCCAGACCCCGCTGCTCCAGCAGTTCCAGACCGTGGTGCAGCAGGCCCTCTTCGTCAGCGGCTTCGCCGCCCTGGCCGCGGCGATCGTGGTCAGCCTGTTCGTCTCGCGGCGCATCGTCGAGCCCCTGCTGACCCTCTCGACGGTCAGCCGGCGCCTGGCCGAGGGCTACTACCGCGAGCGGACGCGCATCTCGAGCGACGACGAGATCGCCCAGCTCTCGCAGAGCGTCAACCAGCTGGCCGACGCCCTCGACACGACCGAGCGACGCCGCCTGGCCCTGCTGGCCGACGTGACCCACGAGCTGCGCACGCCCCTCGCCACGATCGGCGGCTATATGGAGGGGCTGCTCGACGGGGTGATCAAGCCCAGCACCCAGACCTTCAGCCTGATCCTCAACGAGACCAGCCGGCTCCAGCGCCTGATCGAAGACCTCGAGCTGCTCTCGCGGGTCGAGGCGGGCCAGCTGCCCGTCGTGGCCCGCCGCACCGACCTCGAGGAGGTCCTCCAGGGTGTGGTAGCCCAGTTCGAGCCGGTCTTCGCCGCCAACCATGTGACCCTGAATCTCGAGGTCGAGAGCAATCTGCCCCACGTCTGGGCCGACCCCGACCGCATCAACCAGGTGCTGATCAACATCCTCTCGAACGCCTACCGCTACACGCCGAGCGAGGGCCGCGTGCTGGTCAGGGCGGCCTACCAGGATCAGATGGTGGTGGTGGCGGTGCGCGACACGGGGGTGGGCATCAGCGCCGAGCACCTGCCCCACGTCTTCGAGCGCTTCTACCGGGTCGACAAATCGCGGGCCCGCCAGAGCGGCGGCAGCGGGATCGGCCTGGCGATCGCCCGCCACCTGGTCTACGCCCAGGGCGGCGAGATCTGGGCCGAGAGCGAGGGGCAGGGCAAGGGCGCCAGCTTCTGCTTCAGCGTGCCCCTGGCCCCCGTCGTCGTCGAGGTGGCCGAAGAGCCGCCCCCACAGCCTGAAGTGATCGAGACGCCATGAGCGCGCTCTTCCTGCTCGGGATCTTCCAGCTCTTCCTGATCATCGGCGGCTCGCTGGCGGTCTCGCTCTTTGTGGTCGACCGGCTCTTCCCACCGATCGAGCGCACCCGCGACACCCGCGAGGCGCGCCGGGCCCGCGGCCCCGCCCCCCTCACGCCGACGCTGCCCGCCCCCGCCCCCGAGCCGACCCCCGGTACAGCCCTGAGCGCCACGCCCTACGAGGCGCCCGTATGGCTGGGCGCATACTGGCGCTCGACCCTGCGCCTGATCGGCCCGCTGCTGGTGATCTGGCTGCTCAGCTTCACCCTGCCGGCCATGCTGTCGCCGCTGCTCAACAGCTACAGCGTGCTCACCGGCTTCCCCCTGGGCTACTACATGAGCAGCCAGGGCTCGGTGATCTTCTTCATCATCCTGACCCTCTTCTATGGCTGGCGCATGCGCCGCCTCGACCAGCGCTACGGCCTGGACCCCACCGAGAGCCCGCAGCAGAAGCACGAGCGGTTGAACCTGCTCTTCACCTTCGCCATCTTCGGAGTCGGCTTCGTGGTGCTGGTCGCCTTCGTAGGCGCCCTCGAGGCCCTCTATGCCCTGCCCGCCAACCTGATCAACTGGCTCTTCCTGATCTTCACGGTGGGCATCTACGCGGTGATCGGGCTGCGGGCGCGCACCGGACAGGTCGACGAGTACTACGTAGCCGGCCGGCGCGTGCCGGGGGCCCTGAACGGCCTGGCCACGGGCGCCGACTGGATGAGCGCGGCCTCGTTCATCTCGATGGCCGGGGCGCTCTTCCTGCTCGGCTACGAGGGGCTGGCCTATATCACCGGCTGGACGGGCGGCTATGTGCTGCTGCTGCTGCTGCTCGGGCCCTACCTGCGCAAGTTCGGGCAGTTCACTATCCCCGACTTCATCGGGGCGCGCTACCCCGGCGCCGCCACCCGCATTATCGGGGCCCTGATCGCGATCCTGATTAGCTTCACCTACCTGACCGCCCAGGTGACCGGGGTCGGGATCATCATGAGCCGCTTCCTCGGGCTGAACTATGCCCTCGGCGTGATCGTGGGCCTCTCGGCGGTGCTGCTCTGCTCGTTCCTCGGCGGCATGAAGGCGATCACCTGGACCCAGTGCGTGCAGGGGATCATCCTGGTGGTGGCCTACCTGGTGCCGGTCACCTGGCTCTCGCTCAAGCTGACCGGCGTGCCCATCCCCCAGCTGATGTACGGCGAGGCCCTGCGCCATATCGTCGCCCTCGAGCAGGCCCAGGGCATCGCCTCGAGTTATGTCGAGCCGTTCAACGACTGGTCGCCGCTGAACTTCATCGCCCTGACCCTCTGCCTCATGCTCGGCACGGCGGGCATGCCCCACATCCTGGTGCGCTTCTACACGGTGCCCAACGTCCGCGAGAGCCGCAGCAGCGTGAGCTGGGCCCTGATCTGGATCGCCGTGCTCTACCTCACGGCCCCGGCCTACGCGGCCTTCTCGCGCTGGGAGATCCTGCAGGATGTCGTGGGCCGCCCAACCGACGCCCTGCCCGCGTGGGCCGAGAACTGGGCCGGCACGGGCCTGCTAACCATCGCCGAGACCCCCGAGGAGGGCGGCAACGGCGACGGGGTGCTGCAGTACGGCGAGCTGCGCATCGACCAGGACCTGATCGTGCTGGCGACGCCCGAGATCGCGGGGCTGCCGGCCACGGTGGTGGCCCTGGTGGCCGCGGGCGGCATGGCCGCGGCCCTCTCGACCGCCGACGGGCTGCTGATGGTGATCGCCTCGGCCGTGGCCCACGACATCTACCACCGCACCCTGAACCCCAGGGCCGGGCTGCGCGAGCAGCTCTGGGTGGGCCGGATCATGATCCTGGTGGCGGCGGCCCTGGCCACGGTCACGGCGGTGCAGCGCCTGGCGATCATCGTGCAGATGGTGGCCTGGGCCTTCTCGCTGGCCGCGGCGACCTTCTTCCCCGTGCTGGTGCTGGGGATCTTCTGGAAGGGCGCGACGAGCCGCGGGGCCGCCGCGGGCATGATCTGCGGCCTGCTGGCGACGGCGGCCTACATGGGCGTGACCTATGTCTCGCCCAGCATGAGCCTGTTCGGGATCAGCACCATCGCCGCCGGGATCATCGGCGTGCCGGTCAACTTCCTGGTCACCTGGCTGGTCAGCCGCTTCGGCCCGCCGTCGTCGCCGGCGACCCACGCCCTGGTCGACAGCCTGCGGCACCCCTAACACAAAAAGAGGTGTGGAGGGATGGCCCTCCACACCTCCCTGAAGCCGGCTCAGACCTCGCCGTAGAGCTCGAGCAGCTCGCGCCACTCGCCGGTCAGCTCTTCGCGGCGGGCGGCGTAGTAGAAGTGGGTCTCGCCCTGCTCGTCGACGAAGACCAGGTCGACCTGGCTGCGCATGGGGCGCAGGTAGCCGATATTGCCCCACCAGCGCACCTTCTCCTCGTCGAGGGGCATATCCTGCTGGAACATGCGGGCGGCGTACTCGCGCACCGTGCCGGGCTCGATATCCTGGAGGCGCCAGGGCACCCCGCTGACGTCGCCGGTGCGCAGGTTGCGGAAGACATACTGCCACTCGCCGTCCTCGCCGCGTGTGGCGCTGATCACCTCGATGCCGGTGCGCGGGCGAGGCACGCGGACCAGGCCGAGCCAGGCCTCGGTGAGCTTCTCGAGGGCGACGCCGGGGTAGGTCTGCTGGCCGCCGCCGTCCTTGTCCTTCATGACCAGATCGAAGCGGGCGACCCCGGCCTCATCGCGCGAGATGGCGGCCAGGCCGCCGCGGCCGCGCCAGCGGATGCGCCGCTCGCCCCAGGCCGTAGGCTCGGGCAGCGGGGCCTCGGCGGTGGTGGTCGGCTCCTCGAGGGCTGGGGGCGGCGGGGCCTCGTCGGCCTGCTCGAAGGCCTGGGGCTCTTGCTCGACCGCGTCGCCGTTGCGCTCGCTGAGCAGGGCGGCCCAGGCGTCGCTGAGGCCCCAGTCGCTGACCCCGAAGAAGATATGGTCCATCACGCCGTTGGCGTCGCGGTGGACGAGGTCGTACTTGGTGCGACTGCCCTGGCGGTAGGCCCGCCAGAGGCCGAGGCGACCCTTCCACTTGACCTGGCTCTGCAAATCGATCCGGCCGTCGCGCAGATCCTCGTGGCGGCTGATCGCGTAGGCCCAGAGGCCCTGGGCGCGATCGCGGGTGACGCCCGCGGTGGTGCGCAGGTCGCGCACCTCGTAGAGCCAGACCCCGCCGCGCTTTTGGGCGCTGACAATCTCGACCCCCGAGCGGGGCAGGTCGAGGTCCTGGCCGTTGTCGAGGGGCGACGAAGCCCCCTCGGCGAGGGCGCGCCGGCAGAGCTGGATGATCTCGCCGCGGTCGGCGTAGGCGGTCTCGCCGTCGCGGCGGACATAGATCGCCCCGTTGGCGCCCACGAATGGCGGCGGCTCGACGGCCTTGACCTCGACGCGCATCATGTCGTGGCCCTCGTAGCTCATCAGCTCGAAGGAGAGGTAGGGCTGGGGGGTGATCTGCTCTGAGACGCCGCGGCGCAGGGCCTCGCTGACCTGGTCGGGCCGACTCACCCCGACGACCTTGCCGCCGGGCTCGCAGCCGATCACGAGCACACCGCCGCCGGTATTGGCGAGGGCGGCCACGTCGGTCCAGAGGCTATAGGCCGACTGGGCGTCGTCGCCGACGGCCCGCAGGACCTGGCGCTCGGTGGCCCCGCCGAAACGCACGGCGTCGACGGCCCACTGCTTCTGGTCGCGCTTGGGCACGCGCACCCGGTCGAACTCCTGGGTGGTGAGCAGCGCCTTGAGCGAGTCGAAGCTATTGTTGGGGAGCAGCAGCTCGACGTAGCGGTCGCCGATACCGTGCTTGTGCTGGACCTGGGCGTCGCCGTTGGGCAGACGGCGCAGGCGGTGAGCGTCGCTGCCCTGGATGCAGAACATGCGCCGCTCGTAGTGCTCGGTCTTGCCGTTATAGAAGCCGGGCGAGGTGAACTTCTCGTGGTCGGTGTAGAAGTTCACGAACTCGAGGGCGTGGAGGAAGGCGCTCTGGGAGACGGCGATGCGCGACTGGCCGCTGGTGCCCATGCGCAGGGTCTCGGTGACCACGCCGTTGGGGCCGTTGACGTGGGGCGCGACCACGATGCCGCCGGCGCGGCTGATGATCTCGTAGGCCTCGGTGACGTGGCGCGTATTGCTGACGCCGCACACGCCGGCCTTGAGCTGCTCGTGGGGGACGCCGAGCTGCAGGAGGGTGGCCTCGATCAGGCTGATCGGCCGGTTGGGCGGGAAGATTCCCAGGATGTGGGCGCCAAAGTGAGAGGTAAACTCGAACCCCGGCAGCACGGCGATCTTGTCGAGAAGGCGGCGGTACTCGGCGAGCCGGGCCTGCTCATCGGCGGTGAGGCGGCCAGCCGACTCGAGGGCCTTAAGAAAATCCAGCTCGCGGTGGAACTGCTCGTAGCCGTGGACAGTATTATGGTCGGTGAAGGCGATAATCTCGAGGTCGCGTCGCTCGGCTTCCTGAAGGATATCGAGATAGGTAATCTCCGGCTCGGCGTAATCCTCAGATGCAGGCGTATGAATGTGCAGGTCGGCCCGAATCCAGCGCATGCCGTTGCGAACCTCGGCAGGTGTACTCATAGGATTTTAACTCCACAACCATTCTTCTTGCTCTCTCACTCTTCTAGGACGTGTCTTGTTTTTTCCGGCCGCGAAAAAAAGTGCGGCGCTCCCCCGTCCCTCCTTTCCGTCGAGCCAGATGCCCGACCACACATGCAAGCTGCCAGGGCAGGGCCATTGGCCCACTCTAATATCTTTGCTTCACTGCTATCATACCCGAAAGGCCTGCCGACGACAATGAGAGCGCCGGCCACACCCGGCGCCCAGGCCCGCGCCCAGTATAGCACACCCGTGCCTGTCGCAGCTGCGCGTATCGCACGGCTAGACCACCTGCATCCCCTCGCCCTCCAGCACCTCGCCGATCGGCCAGCAGGGCTCGCCCGCCTCGGCGCAGCGCTCGAGCAGCTCGTCGGCGGCGGCGGGGGGCAGGGCGATCAGCAGGCCGCCCGAGGTCTGCGGGTCGTTGACGATCAGCCTGTGGGCCTCGTCGACGGTGGGGGCGTAGCGCGCGTAGCCGGCGGCCTCGACGTGGGCGCGGTTGCGGCCGAGGCCGCCCGGGGCGATGCCGCGGCGGGCGTAGTCGAGGGCCCCCGGCAGCAGCGGCAGGGCGGCGGCCTCGAAGCGCAGGGCGACCCCGCTGTGGCGGGCCACCTCGGAGGCGTGGCCGAGGAGCCCGAAGCCGGTGATGTCGGTGGCGGCGTGGACCGCGACGGCGGCGAGCAGCTCGGCGGCGCGGCGGTTCAGCCGCAGCATACTGGCCGTGGCGGCCGCGAGGTGGGCCGCGTCGCCCTCGCCGCGCTTGATCGCGGTGGTGATCAGCCCGGTGCCGAGGGGCTTGGTGAGCAGCAGCCGGTCGCCCGGGCGGGCCCCGGCCTTGGGGGTGAGGCGGGCCGGATCGACCAGGCCGGTCACACACAGGCCGTACTTGGGCTCGCGGTCGACCACCGTATGGCCGCCGGCCACGACGGCGCCCGCCTCGGCCACCTTGTCGGCGCCGCCCTGCAGGATCGCCGCCATGATCTGGGGGTCGAGATCTTCGGGGAAGGCCGCGATGGCGAGGGCCAGGATGGGGCGCCCGCCCATAGCGTAGATATCGCTCAGGGCGTTGGCCGCGGCGATCCCGCCGAAGGCGTAGGGGTCATCTACGATCGGCGGGAAGAAGTCCACCGTCTGCACGAGGGCGGTGCCCGCGTCCAGGCGATAGACGGCCGCGTCGTCGCTCACCTCGAGCCCGATCAAGAGATTCGGGCTGCTAGGTAGGCGTAACGTGGACAGCAGATTGGCAAGGGCGCCCGGCCCCATCTTCGATGCTCAGCCGGCGCAGGCCGCCATGCTGGTCAGGCGCACACGCTCGCGCATGTCGTCCATCTCTGCCTCCAATCGGTGGTAGCACTCGCAGGTATCTTACCACCGTTGCAGAGACCAGCTTACCGGCAGTTCGCGTGGAGTATGGTGCGCTGTGTGTAGCTAAAGGGGCGGGGTGTGGGCGTCGAGCTGCTGAACGAGGGTCTCGAAGAGGTCGCTCTCGGTGATGATGCCGATCACCCGGCCCTGCTCGTCGACCACGGGCAGGCCGCCGACCTTGTTCTCGATCATGAGCATGGCGGCCTCGCGGATGCCGGTCTCGGGGGTGATCGCGATCGGACCCTCGCTCATGACCTCGTAGACCTTGACCTGGCGCAGCGCGTGGGCGATATCGAGGGGGTCGATACCGGCGAGGCGCATAACGTCGGCCCCGCGGATGTCGCCCTGGGTGATGATGCCGCGCAGCTCGCCGGTATCGATCACGACGGGCAGGCGGCGGACATCGTGCTCGCGCATCAAGGCGAGGGCGTCGCTCAGGGGCCAGGCGATATTGACCGTCACCGCGGGCGTGCGCATAAAGTAGCGCACCTCTTGCTCGGCCGGGACGCGGAGTGGAGGAGTCCTGGGCAGTGCATCCATGGCGTGCCTCCTAAGTGGCTACGCGACGTCGCTCTCTGCATGGTAGCGCGGCCAATTGCGCTCCGACGGCGCATCCTCCTCACGTGCGGTGATCATTCGATAACTCGCCCTCTGGCCTGCTGTTGCCCGTCCCAGGGGGCTGGGGTACAATACGGCGGATCCGCTGAATGAGGATAAGCCCTTGATGCGAATACCGACTTCGACGCGCACGCTCGGGCTGCTGCTGGCGGCCCTGCTTCTGGCGGCCTGCGGCGCGCCCCAGGCCGACCCGCCGACGGCGACCGCCCCTTCAGGCGAGACGCCGCCCAGCTACCCCGGCCCCATCTCGACCGAAAGCGCCCCCGGCTACCCGGCCCCCGCGACACCCGAGAGCGCCCCCGGCTACCCGGCCCCCGCGACGCCCGCCCCCAACGCCAGCCCCTACCCGGCCCCCACCCAGAGCGGCGCCGCCCCCGGCGATACACAGTCCGTCGCGGCCACGGCCGCCGACACCCCGTTCACTAGCGCCAGCGTCGTCGCCACCTACCCCCACGACCGCCAGGCCTACACCCAGGGCCTGGTCTACATCGGGGGCGACAAGTTCTACGAGGGCACCGGCCTCGAGGGCCGCTCGTCGCTACGCGAGGTGGCCCTGGCCACCGGCGTCGTGAGCCGCCAGGTCAACCTGGACGAGGTTGCGCCGCTGCCCAATGGCGACACCTACTTCGGCGAGGGCGTGGCCGTGGTGGGCGACCGCATTTTCCAGCTCACCTGGCAGGAGTGCGTGGGCTTCATCTACGACCTCGAGTTCACCCTGATCCGCGAGTTCAGCTACCCCAAGGTACAGGGCAACTGCGCGACCGAGGGCTGGGGCCTGACCTACGACGGCCAGCGCCTGATCATGAGCAACGGCACGGCCACCCTGCTGCTGGTCGACCCGGCCGCCACCGAGCAGAGCGGGACGCTGGCGGTGGTCGGGCAGCTGAATGTGCGCGAGGCCTCGGGCGCGCCGGTCTTCCAGCTCAACGAGCTCGAGATGGTCAACGGCGAGATCTTCGCCAATATCTATACGACCGAGCTGATCGCCCGCATCGACCCGGCGACGGGGGTGGTGAACAGCTTCCTCGACCTGAGCAACCTGCGCCCGCTGCTCAGCGCCGACCCGAACACAACCTCGCCCGAGGTACTCAACGGCATCGCCTACGACGCCGAGGGCGACCGGCTCTTCGTCACGGGCAAGTACTGGCCGAGCCTCTTCGAGATCGACCTGCCGGTGGCGCAGGCCTACCTGCCCGTCGCCATTGTGCCGCTCCGTACCATCACTCTGCGCCACTGGAGTTAAGACCATGCGCCTGACCAGAATACTGCTGACCGCGGCGGCTGCCACCGCGCTCGGCGCCTGTGGGGCGCAGGCCCCCGCCGCCCCGACCGCACCCGCCCCGACGCCCGCCACAGCCGCCGGCGCGACCGGCCAGGAGAATGCCGTGACCTCCCCCAGTAATCAGCCCACCGCCCTGACCACCGCCAGCGGCCTACAGTATATCGAGCTCGCCCCCGGCGCCGGCGACAAGCCGAAGCGCGGCGATGTGGTCGAGGTTCACTACCGCGGCACCCTGGCCGACGGCACACAGTTCGACAGCTCGTACGGGCGCGGCCAGCCGATCCAGTTCATCCTGGGCGAGGGCGCAGTCATCCCCGGCTGGGACGAGGGCATCGCCCTGATGCGCAAGGGCGGCAAGGCGACGCTGATCATCCCGCCCAACCTGGCCTATGGGGCCAGCGGGGCCGGCGGGGTCATCCCCCCGAACGCGACCCTGACCTTTGAGGTCGAGCTGGTCGAGATCCGCGCCGGCGCGCCCTCGGCCCCCACCTCGCTCGAGGAGAGCCAGTTCACCACGACGGCGAGCGGCCTGAAGTACGCCGATCTGCAGCCCGGCACAGGCGCCGAGGCCACGGCCGGCAAGACTGTCGCCGTCCACTACACCGGCTGGCTGACCGACGGCAAGCGCTTCGACACCTCGCGCGACCCGAGCCGCCCCATGGGCCGCCAGCAGCCCTTCACCTTCACCCTCGGCCGCGGCGAGGTGATCAAGGGTTGGGACGAGGGCGTGGCCGGCATGCGGGTCGGCGGCAAGCGCCAGCTGGTCATCCCGCCCAGCCTGGCCTACGGCGAGCGCGGGGCCGGCAATGTCATCCCCCCCGGGGCGACGCTGATCTTCGAGGTGGAGCTGATCGAGGTGCGGTGAGCGAGGGTTTATCGCAGAGCGAGGAGCATATGCGCGTTGAGCGGATCGAGCTGAGACGGATCGAGCTTCCGTTCGTGGCGCCCTTCGAGACCAGCGGCTGGCGCGAGTACGCCAACCACTCGATCGTGGTGCGCCTGACGGCCGAGGGGGTCGAGGGCTGGGGCGAAGCCCCGGTCGGCATGGGCCCCTGGTACAACGAAGAGACCCAGTCGACGGGCTGGGCGATCGCCCGCGAGTTCCTCGCGCCCATGCTGCTGCAGGCCGACCTGAACCGCCCCGAAGATGTGGACCCGCTCTTCGGCAAGGTGCGCGGCAATCGCATCGCCCGCTCGGGCTTCGAGTTCGCGGCCTGGGACCTGTTCGGGCGCCTCGAGGGGCGCAGCCTCACCCAGATGCTCGGCGGCGTGCGCGAGCGCGTCGACGTGGGCGTGAGCGTCGGCGTCCAGCCCGATATCGAGGCCCTGCTGCGCGTCGTGGCGGGCTACGTCGAGGCCGGCTACGGCCGGGTCAAGCTGAAGATCAAGCCGGGCTGGGACATCGAGCCGACCAGGGCCGTGCGCGAGGCCTGGCCCAAGCTGCGCCTGCAGGTGGATGCCAACAGCATCTACACCCTCGACCATGCCGAGCACCTGGCCCAGCTCGACGCCTACGACCTGCTGCTGATCGAGCAGCCCCTGGCCCACGACGATATCTTCGACCACGCCAAGCTGCAGCGGCGCCTCACCACCCCGATCTGCCTCGACGAGAGCATCGTCTCGCCCGACCACGCGCGCTGGGCCCTCGAGCTGAAGGCCTGCGGCGTGATCAACATCAAGCCGAGCCGCATCGGCGGCCTGGCGCCGGCCCGCCAGATCCACGACATGGCCGCCGAGGCCGGGGTGCCGGTCTGGTGCGGCGGCATGCTCGAGACGGGCATCGGCCGGGCGGCCAATGTGGCCCTGGCCAGCCTGCCGAACTTCACGTTGCCCGGCGACATCAGCGCGAGCGAGCGCTACTTCAAGCGCGACGTCGTCAGCAACCCCTTCACGCTCAACGCCGACAGCACGCTCAGCGTGCCCACGACGCCCGGCTGCGGCGCCGTCGTCGACGAGGCCTTCCTCGACAGCATCACCCTCGAGCGGGTGGTCCTAGGCGCCCAGTAGGGCAAGGAGGAGTTTCAGAGGGGCCTGGCCCCTCTGGCTCCCCTCTACCCGGCACGAAGCTGCGGAGCGCACCGGGCCCTCTGGCTCCCCTCTACCCGGCACGAAGTTGCGGAGCGCACCGGGCCCTCTGGCTCCCCTCAATCTACGGCACGATCGGCAGGGTCGGGGTCGGGGTGGCGGCGGGGATCTCGCAGGCCAGCTCGCGCACGAGCGTGCGACTGTCGCGCCGGCGGATGTTGACCGCGTAGAGGCCGGGTCGCTCTTCGCCGATGCTGAGCAAGATGTAATAGCTGCCATCGGGCCTGACCAGGGCGCCGCCGACGGGCCGGTCGGCGAAGTAGGCGAGCAGGGCGAGACCAGGCTCGGCTTGCCCCCTGATCGCCACGGTGGCGCCGGGAACGCACAGAATCGTCTCGAGCCCGACCAGAGTGCTGGTCAGGGTCGGCGTCGGGCTGCCCTGAGGCTGGCGCGTCGCCGTCGCCGTATTGGTCGGCCCGGGGGTCGGCGTGGCCGGCCTGAGGGTGCTGGTGGGCGTCAGGGTCGCCGTGCCGGTGACCGTCGCGGTCGCGGCCGGCGCGGGCGGGCCGCCCCCGCCCGAGGTCGCCGAGGGGTTCGGGTAGGCCTGGCCGGCCTTGGCCGTGGCGGTGCGGTTGCAGTTATCGCGGTCGGCCCCCGGGGTCGGGTAGATCGAGGCGCAGTCGTCGGTCTGAGCCACCAGGGGCGTCGGCAGGGCGCCGACGACGAGCAGGACCAGCAGCACGGCGAAGGCGGCGATCAGGGTCATCGGCCAGATGAGGCTACGTCGAGGCATAAGCCTAAAGGGGGAGCCCGCGCAGATGCGTCGCGGGCCGCCCGCTGATCAACCGCCGAGTGCGCGGTCGAAGATCTCCTGGAAGACGGCGAACGGCTGGCCCCCGATCAGGGTCTGTTCGCCGATACGGAACACCGGCCGCGAGCGCACGCCCTCGGCCTGCGAGGCCGCGTAGTCTGCGCTCACCGCCGCCGTGTGGGTGCCGGCGTCGAGGCAAGCCCCCAGGGCCGCCACGTCCACCCCGGCCTCGGCCGCCGCCGCCTCGGTCTCGGCGCGTGTATCGCCATAGAGCTGGCTGTAGCGCGCGTAGATAGCCTGCCGCATCTCCCAGAAGCGGCCCTGGTCGGCCGCGCACTCTGAGGCTTCAGAGAGCAGCTGCGAGCCCTCGCCGAGCTGCTGGAGGTGGCGGTAGACCAGCTTCACCTTGCCGGTCGCGATATACTGCTCGACGATCTGCGGCTCTGTCTCCAGCACGTGGAGAGCGCAGGTCGTTCAGAGGAAGTCGGAGTACATGGTCAGGGTCACCGGCGCGTTCGGGTCGCCCAGGACGTGGTAGCCCTCGGGCGTGCGGCCCTGGGCCGGGCCGGCGGCGGGGGCCACGGGCGAGGGCTGGGCGGCGGGGGCCACGGGCGAGGGCTGAGCGGCTGCGGGCGCCGGCGAGGGCGGTGCGACCGTCGCGGCTGGGGCCGCCTCTGTCGCGGGAGCAGCGGCTGTGGGCGGGGCGGCCGTGGCAGGGGCGGCTGTGGGCGGGGCGGCGGCCTGCTGGCCACAGGCGGCGAGGAGGAGCAACGCAAGGGTCAGGGGGGCGGCACACCATCGGATTTGACGCATCTTCGGCACTCCAAGCTCAAGCGGCGGCCGCTGACACTGTACCACAATCCTCGCACACACAAACGACCGCCGCCTGACGATCTGGCCGATCGTCGAGCGGCGGTCGCTGGAACTGTACCCAATCCCGCCTGACAGGGCAAGCCTACACGTGATGCCGATCAGCCCTGAGCCGCCAACTGTGGCAAGAGCAGGGAAAACTGAACTCTTATTCCGGATTAACCGTGACCGTATAAATCACTCCCGCTTGATCGGTGCCAATCCGAAGGTAATAGGTTCCAGCAGCGGCGGCCGTGAGCAGTTCGGAGCACGCGGTGGCATAATTGCAGAGGTCAGTGCCACGCTCACTGGCGAATGAGGCCTGGTCGGGGTTGGCGTAGCCGATAAAGGTGCGCTTGTCGCTCTTCACCAGCACCCGCACCTTCTGACCAGCCTCGAGGTCGACGCTAAAGACATCCACCGGCTTCGTCTGAACATCCAGCACTGACGAGACGGGCTGGCCGAAGGCTAACGGCACGCCGGGGATGTCGCTCGCCGTTGCGGGTGCCGGCGTCGTTCCATCAATTGAAACAGTAAGCGAATAGGGCACTGCCGCCTGATCGGTCGAGACACGGATGTAATAGGTTCCGCCGACAGCCACGGCGAAGACCTCGGCGCAGGCTGTAGCGTAGTTACAGAGGGTCACCCCGGAATTGCCATTAAACGAGGCCTGGTCAGGATTGGCGTAGCCGATGAAGGTGCGCTTGTCGCTCTTCACCAGCACCCGCACCTTCTGGCCTGCCTCGAGGTCAACACTGAAGGCGTCGAGCGGCTTGGTCTGGAAATCGAGGATGGACGTGACCGTCTGACCGAGCGCGAGGGGCACGCCGGGGATATCACTTTCTGTCGCGGGCAGTTCGGCCGTGCTTTCAATTGAAACAGTGAGCGAATAGGGCACAGCCGCCTGATCGGTCGAGACACGGATGTAGTAGGTTCCGCCGACAGCCACGGCGAAGACCTCGGCGCAGGCGGTAGCGTAATCACATAGGGACACGCCGGCATTGCCGTTAAACGAGGCCTGGTCGGGGTTGGCGTAGCCGATGAAGGTGCGCTTGTCGCTCTTCACCAGCACCCGCACCTTCTGGCCGGCTTCTAGATTGACACTAAACACGTCCATCGGCTTGGTCTGCACGTCAAGCACTGACGAAATGCTCTGGCCGAGCGCGAGGGGCACGCCGGGGATATCGCCGGGTGTGGTCGTGACAGGGATCTCACCTTCGATCGAGACCAGCAGCGAGTAGGAGACCCCTGGCTGATCGGTCGAGACGCGCACATGGTAGACGCCGTCTACAGCAACGGCAAAAACTTCGGCGCAGGCGGTAGCGTAGTCACAGAGTGACACCCCAGAGTTGCCATTAAACGAGGCCTGGTCGGGGTTGGCGTAACCGATAAACGTGCGCTTGTCGCTCTTGACTACGATACGCACCTTCTGGCCAGCCTTCAGCCCGACGCTATACACCTCGATCGGCCTGGTCTCCGCGTCGAGGACAGACTTCACTTCGGTGTCAAGGGGCAAGGGCGAGCCGGGGATGTCAGTGGCAATTGGCGGCTCCGGGAGGGGCGGCTGAGCCGTGGGTTCGCCTGCAACGGGGCTGGCAGCAGGCGCGGGCTGGGTCGCTGTACCTGTCGGCGCGGGGGCGCTCGTCGGAGGGGCGCTCGTCGGAGGGGCCGTCGGGGCAACACTTGGCGCGGGACTGGCCGTCGAGGTTGTAGAACAATCGATCGGCTGAACATCGACGAGCTCAAGCCCAAAGTCGGTGCGAAACTCGTAGGGGTAACGGGCTAACTCGTCGTCTCCGACGCTGATGACCACTTCGCCGCTACGCCAGAGTTCATACTGCCGCACCCGATGGTTCAGGCTACTACCCTCCTTCGCCGTAAGCGTGATGTTGCGACTGACTGTCTCTTCTTCGCCATACGATGTATTATAAGTGGCAGCAATTTCGGCACCGACTTGAACACCGCCGATACCCGGCACGCCAACCTCGCCACTCCCACTAATCGTCGCCCCACCGCCAAGCTCAGCCGAGCGACTAATGGTGCGCGAGCGCTCGACCAGATTTGACACAGGCGAGTTACCCCGGCAGTTATTCTGTGGGATGACCTCTTCTGAGAGCGGCTTCTGAATCGGCGCGCCCGAGTCGATAACGCGGATCACCGGCGACCCCTCCGGCGCAGACGCTACTGCAGTGGCAGGCTGCTGGGATGCAGAACCTGAACCGCACCCGGCGAGCACGAGAGCAATTCCGAGCAACACCACGATGACGAGGTGACGATGCCGAACCATTGGCTGCTTCGCTTTCAGCTACGACTTAGCAGAAGAGTCCACGAGCATGAACGCAAATTGGTGCCGGCATTGCAGACTACAGGGTACAGCAAAAACCGCCGCTCAACGTCACTGCTTGGCGTCGAGCGGCGGTCTTTCGGTATCGGACGTTCCCCTGGGGGGCCGGGCTCAGGCGGCCGAGGTGGGCTCGGCGCCGGCCAGGCGAGCCATCGAGGCGCGCAACAGGGCGAGGTCATCGTCGGAGAGCCGGGCGAGGAGCGGGTCGCCAGCGTGGGCGGCCTCGGTGAGCAGGAGGAGGGCGCGCATCGCGGTGGGCCAGGCACCCTCGAGGCTGCCATCGCCGGTGAGGGCCATGGCCATCGGGGGCATCTGGGGGTGGGTGTTCGGACGCACGGGGGTCATGGTCTCTCCTCTCCATTGATCTCCTGCTAGTTTAGACCTTGTCCCCGGCCGCGTCAAGAGCAATTTCCTCACCTCAGGCCAGCACCTCGAGCAGGGTCTCGGCAATATAGGTGGGCTGGGCGGGCGCGTCTGGCAGGTCGGCGCGGCCACTGTCGCCGGTGAGCACCAGCAGGGTGGCCATGCCGGCCCCGGCGCCCATCGCGATGTCGGTCATCAGGCGGTCACCAACCATCAGGCAGCGCTCGGGGGGCAGGCCGAGCATCGCGCTAACTGTGCGAGCCATGATTGGCGAGGGCTTGCCGACGTTGACCTCGCAGCGGGTGTTGGTGCAGGCCTCGATCGCGGCGATAATCGCCGCGGCGTCGGGTTCGCCGCCCCCCGGCACAGGGCAGAAGCGGTCGGGGTTGGTGGCGACCAGGCGCGCGCCGGCCCGGATCGCGTCGAAGGCCACCTGCAGCTTATGGTAGGTGAAGGTGCGGTCGAACGAGGCCACCACATAGGCGATCTCGCCGGCCCGCTCGCTCAGGGGGAAGCCCGCCGCGGCGAGCTCGCCGATCAGGGGCTGCTCGCCGCAGACGAAGAGGGTCGCCCCGGGCGCGTGCTCGAGCAGCCACTGCACCATCACGTGGGAGGAGTTGACCACCTCGGCCAGCTCGACCTGGGCGCCCATGGCGCGCAGCTTCGTCACGTACTGCTCGCGGGTCTTGGTCGGGTTATTCGAGAGGAAGGCGACCTTCCGGCCCTCGGCGCGCAAGGTAGCGAGGAGCTCGAGGGCTCCGGGCAGGACTATGTCGCCCAGGTAGATCGTACCGTCGAGGTCGAAGATATAGCCGTCGTAGCGGGGGATGCTCATGGCTGCGCCACCTTTGCTCAGAGGACCAATAGGAGCAGTATAGCGCAGAACAGGGTGGCCCCTAGCGGGGTGGCTCAGCAGAATAAGTAGCGGGCGACGGCGGCCCGCAGGCCATCGAGGCCGATCGGCTTTGAGAGGAAGGCATTGGCCCCGGCGGCGTAGGCGGCCACCTCGACGCTGCGGTCGGCCGAGATCAGCAGGAAGGGCACCTGCGACCAGGCGCGCACGGCCGTGAGCAGCTCGAGCCCGGTCATCTTGGGCATACGCTGGTCGCTGAGCACCAGGTCGAACTGCCCGCCGCGCAGCAGATCGAGGGCCTCGCAGCCATTTGCGGCCGTGACCACCTCGAGGGCGGGCCACATATGGGCCAGGGCGCGGGCGAAGAAACCGCGCACATCAATCTCATCCTCGACCAGTAGGACCCGCATTGGCGTCGTGTGCTCCATCATCGGCCCCTTGGCGCTCCGTCAATCGACGGGGATAGATAATAACGGGGGAGATGGCCAATTTCGCGCCGGGCGCAACAAGAAGATTTTATCCGGGTGTGGTATATTTGTGCTATAGCCATCTGGAGAGGAGCGACCAATGCCGCAACCCCGCAATCGACTTGGCGTGATCACCAGCGGCTCGCTGGTCGAGGGGCTTACGGCCCGCCTCGAGGCGCGCGAGAGCGTCGAAGATATGCGCGTGGGCAAGTTTGTGGTCATCCAGGGCGAGAAGCACGAGTTCTTCTCCATGATCACCGATGTTGTGCTCGAGGCAACTAACCAGAAGGTCCTGATTGACCCGCCCAATGGCGATGCTTTCATCCACGAAGTGCTGGCGGGCACCTCAACCTACGGCACCCTGGCCCTAATGCCGCGCCTGATGCTGCCCACCGATACCGAGCAGGGCATGCTGCCGGTGAAGACCATCCCGCGCCACTTCTCGCACGTCTTTGAGGCCCGCGAAGAGGACTTCACCAGGGTCTTCGGCGGCGAGGGCGGCAACTTCTTCGAGATCGGCCAACCGCTCGACATGAACGTCCCGGTCTGCCTGAACCTGGCCCGCCTGGTCGAGCGCTCGAACGGCATCTTCGGCAAGAGCGGCACCGGCAAGAGCTTCCTCACCCGCCTGCTGCTCTGCGGGGCCATCCACGCGGGCATCGCCAGCAACCTGATCTTCGACATGCACAGCGAGTACGGCTGGGAGACCCGCTCGGAGGGCGGGGGCTTTGTCAAGGGCCTGCGCCAGCTCTTCGGCAGCGAGGTGCTGGTCTATACGATCGACTCGCAGGCCGGGCGGCGCAGCCAGGTCGACGGCGAGGTGATCATCGGGCTCGACCAGATCGAGGTCGAGGATGTGACCCTGCTGGCCGAGGAGCTGAACCTGAGCGCGACCGCCACCGAGTCGGCCTACCTGCTCTTCGACCGCTTCAAGAAGGGCTGGCTGCGGGCCCTGCTCGACATGGACAGCGACGGAGTGGCCGCCTTCGCCGAGAGCAGCGGGGCCCACGCCGGGGCGATCAGCGCGCTCAAGCGCAAGCTGAGCCAGGTGCGCCGCCTGAGCTTCGTGCGCGACGAGGCCGACTTCTCGTCGATCGACCGCCTGATCGAGGCCCTGGCCGCGGGGCGCCACGTGGTGCTCGAGTTCGGGGCCAACGGCGGCAGCCTGGCCTATATGCTGGTGGCCAACCTGGTCACCCGGCGCATCCATCGGCGCTGGATCGAGCGCACCGAGCGCTACCTGCAGTCGAAGAACGAGGCCGACAAGCCCAGGCCGCTCATGATCACGATCGAGGAAGCCCACAAGTTCCTCAACCCGCAGACGGCCCGCCAGACGATCTTCGGCACGATCGCCCGCGAGCTGCGCAAATACAGCGTGACTCTGCTGGTGGTCGACCAGCGCCCCTCGTCGATCGACAACGAGGTGATGAGCCAGCTCGGCACGCGCATCACCGCCCTGCTCAACGACGAGAAGGACATCGACGCGGTCTTCACCGGGGTGAGCGGCGGGGCCGGCCTCAAGTCGATCCTGGCCTCGCTCGACAGCAAGCAGCAGGCCTTGGTGCTCGGCCACGCCGTGCCCATGCCCGTGGTCATCCGCACCCGCCCCTACGACGACGCGCTCTACGCCGCCGTGCAGCGCCGCGAGCCGCGCCGCAGCGCGACGATCACGCCCTTCCCCACGCCGGTGCTCTCCCCCCAGGAGGAGATCGACGAGCTGTTTCCGGACTGACGTCCGGTATCCGTTGCCAGGCCTGCCGCAGGGGCGTCCCCTGCCGACGAGGCGCAGGAAGCCCAATCAGGTCGAGGCAAGCTGGCACCGGCCCGAGGTAGCCTGGGCGACTACGTCGGTAAGAACCTCTGGCGCGCCAGGGCGACCCGACGGCAGCGCCCACGGGGCAGAACAGCAGGGCCAGCGGCACGGCAGAGCCAGCTCTTTCCGGGTTCGAAGGGCGCAGCCCTCGCGCGGGTGGGGTGCGGGGAGGGCCGGCGGCGGCCCTCCCTGCGAAGAATGGGGGGCGCAGCCCCTGCGCGCAAGGGGTGCGGGGAGGGCTTGCCCTCCCTGCGACAAAGTGGGTAGCAGGGCCAGGCCCTGCAAGCTCTACAGCTCCGCAGCAGCCGCTGCATCAAGCATCCACGTCACATGCCCCTGGGGCGGCCGCACAAGCTGGGCGGGCGTGCTCTGGGGGTCGTAGGGCCCGCGCAGGGCCGCGCGCACCTTGGCGGCCTTGTCGGCGCCGGCCACCAGGAAGATCACGTGGTCGGCCCGGTTCAGGGCGTGGGCGGTGAGGGTCACCCGCTCGGGCGGGGGCTTGGGCGAGCCGTCTACGGCCACCACCAGGGCCTCGGGCGGGGCCGCAAGCTGCGGAAAGCCCGGGAAGAGCGAGGCCGTGTGCCCATCGGGCCCCATGCCCAGCAAGGCCAGGTCGAGCCGCCCGGCGTTGGCCGCGAACAGGGCGGCGACCTGCTGGTCGTAGACCTCGGCGGCCCTGGCCAGCCCGTAGTAGGTCGCCACCGGGTAGACCTGCTCGGAGGGGATGGGCACGTGGTCCAGCAGGGTCTCGCGGGCCGCGCGGTAGTTGCTCTCGCGGTGGTCGTAGGGCACCACCCGCTCGTCGGCCCAGATCAGGCTCAGCTGCCCCCAGGGCACCCGCGCGAACAGCGGCCCGTCGCAGAGGCGCCGAAAGACCCCGGGCGGGGCCGAGCCGCCCGAGAGGGCCAGCAGGGCCCGCCCGCGCTCGGCGACCACCCCCGCCAACAGCGCGGCCACGCGCTCGGCGGCGGCCGCCTGCAGCTCGTCGAGGGTCGGGTAGACCAGAATCTCGGGCTCGCCGGCCATAGAGTCTCCTCACTGCAATCAACGTGCGGGCCGATGGCCACGCTCCTCAGGCTGCCACCGCTTCTAGCAATCTGAGTGCCTCGTCGCGGGCGGCCTCGTGGGGCTCGGCGCGCAGGTAGCGGCGGCAGGCGATCCAGTAGGCCGCCAGCAGGCGCAGCAGGGGCAGGCGCTCGCGCTCGGCCTCGCTGAGGGGCCCGGCCGCACCGTAGCCGTCGAGCAGACCCTCGCGCCAGGCCTCGGGGTAGGCGGGGCAGAGCCCGCAGGCCAAGTCGAAGAGGCCGTCGCCGCCCACGCAGCGTCCCGGCTCGACGATCGCTTCGAGGTGGACGTGCAGGCCCGCGGTGCAGCGGGCCGCATCGGGCCCGAAGTCGCCGTGCATCAGGGTGGGCTGGGTCAGATCGAGGCGCTGGTCGTGCATCAGCGCCGCCACCGCCGCGCGCTCGGCCTCGCCGAAGACCATGGCGTCCGCGGGCGGCGCGGCCAACTGGGCCCCGATCTGCTTCAGAGTCACGTCCCAGCGCCGGTGCGGCCAGCGGCCCGCCGGGTTGGGCCGGCCGGTGCCGGGAGCAGTAACCCGGTGCATCCGACGCAGGGCGCGCCCGCTCTGGCGGCCGATGCCCCGCAGCAAGTGCGGCTCGCACAGCGAGCTCGCGGCGACCCCCGGCACGAAGGCCTCGAGGGTATAGGCGAAGGGCACCAGGGTGCGCGAGAGGTCGCGCTGGATGACCCGCACCGAGGGCAGCTGCTGCCCGCTCATGGTGCGCGTGAAGAAGACGTGGGCGGCCAGGTCGTCCTCGGGCGAGACGCGCAGGATGAGATGCTCGCCCGGGGTCGAGAGGCGCACGAGCAGGTGCTGCTCGGTCTGTCCGTAGAAGATCGCCCCCTCGGGGCGCAGATTGGCCGCCCGCACCACCAGCGAGGTATAGTCGCCCAGGCGGGCCATAGCGCGACGCCAGGCGTCGCTCACACCTTCGGCGACCGGCGGTATGTAGTGATTGAGGTGGCTATAGTCCATGCATCTATGACGCGGTCAGGGCGTCATTGTGGGCCCCTGAGGGCTGGTCGTCGTTGCGTCGCTTGGGGCGGGCCGCCCTGGTAATGCTGGCCAAAATGGCTTCAGCGTTATACCACGAAGGGCACGAAGCTCACGAAGGCTAAATAGACACTCTGCCAGTACATAAGTCGCTGCCGCTCACTATGCTCGAGCAGAGAGGCCGGGCACAGCGCATACTTCAACGCTTCGCGTCCTTCGTGGTCTTCGTGGTAAAGAAACCGCCGCTGATTTCCGCCGCGCCGGCCTACGGGGCGACCTGGATCGCGGGCAGCGTGAAGCGCAGGGCCCTGTTGAGCGAGCGGTCGACCAC
>CAZKTU010000012.1:0-18820 GCA_964555675.1 uncultured Oscillochloris sp. | reverse complement strand
CCTGGATCGCGGGCAGCGTGAAGCGCAGGGCCCTGTTGAGCGAGCGGTCGACCACCCAGACGGCGCCGTCGGGGGCCACGGCCATGCCGCTGGGGCTGTTGAGCGAGGCCAGGTCGGCGCCATCGCCGCCCCAGCGCAGCAGCACGTCCCCGCGCAGGTTGAAGGCCACCACCTGGTTGCGGCTCGGCACGCTCACATACACCGTGCTGTCGGGGCTGGCGGCGATCAGGGGGTCGTCGTAGGTGTTGGCGCTCCAGCCGTTGACCTCCCAGATCACGATCGGCACGCTGCCGACCCGCCCCGTGCCGTCGGGGGCGAAGACCTGGACGCGCCCGTTCCAGGTATCGGCGACATAGAGGTTGCCCTGGCCGTCCACGGCCACACCGGTCGGCTCGTTGAACTGGCCGGGCTCGGCGCCCGCCGAGCCGAACTGATATTTGAAGGTGCCCTCGCCATCGGTCACGACGATGCGCTTGTTGCCCGTATCGGCGATGTAGACATCGCCCTGGGCGTCCACGGCCACCCCGCGCGGGCCGAAGAAGCCGAGAGGGTTGGCCGCGTTGCGGGCCGGGTCGCCGTCGGTGATCGTCGCCTTGCGACCATCGGCCAGATCCTGCTCGCCCACGCCCCAGCTCGCCACCGGCTCGCCGTCGGGGCCGTACTTGACGATGCGGGCGTTCCAGGTATCGGCGACATAGAGATTACCCTGGGCGTCGACGGCCACCCCGCGGGGCTCGTAGAACTGCTCGGGGCCGCCGCCGAAGCCGCCCAGGCTGCGCTGGAGCTGCCCCTGGCTGTTGAAGATATGCACTTGGTGCCCGCCGGTGTCGGCGACATAGAGGTTGCCCTGGGCGTCGCTGGCCGCGCCGGTGGGCCCGCTGCCGCCCGCGGGCAGTTCGGCCACGGCCTGGGCCACCAGGCGCAGCTCGGGGGTGACCGGGCCGGCCGCGCTCGCGCCGGCGCCGCCCGCCAGATCCTTGCGCAGCCAGACCTCCATCTCGCGGGCCCCGGGCACCAGGGGGTAGGGCAGCTCGCGGTAGAGCAGGAATTTGCTCAGGGTCGGCCAGTTATCGCCCTTGAGGGGCCAGAGCAGCGGGTCGAAGGGGCCGTTCAGCTCGGCCGAGATGTCGCGCCCGCAGCCGCCCGAGCCGCCGGCGCCCGGCGAGGCGCTCAGCTGCTCGGCCGGAGTCCAGGTGCTGTAGTAGTAGCGCTTGTAGCCGGGGTTCTGGGGCGCGCACTTATCGCCCTCGGGGAACCACCAGTTGAACACATTGGTGGGGCCGTAGGGCTGGGTGTAGTAGTCGCTCAGCACCTCGCGCACCTCGCTGGTGACGTGAGGTTTGTAGAGCATCACCACCGGCGCCAGGGCCGTCGAGCCGTCGGGCATCTGGACCTCGAAGCTCTTCTGGCCGGGCTCGGTCTGGTAGGTGTCCTTGCGCGTCCAGGCCACCCGCTGGAAGTCGCGGAAGTACCACTGCAGGGGCCAGGCCAGCGAGCCGTCGCCGCCCTCGTCGCCGCTGTCGACGATCAGGGGCATACTGTAGCCGCCCGTCACATCCTCGGCGGTGCGCGACCCACGGGTCAGGTTCACGGCCAACTCGCGCACATCGTCGACGATGCGCGGCACGTCGGGGGCAGTCTGGGTGTAGACCAGCAGCTCGACCGGCGTGTCGGGGTGCTCGTAGACCGCCATCCAGGTGGCCCGCAGGCTATAGGCCCCGAGCACGGCGACCAGGGTCAGGCCCGCTGCGGCCAGCACGGGGCGCGCGCCAAGCTGGCCAGCCAGAGTCAGCAGCCCGTAGATCAGCCCTCCGGCGATCAGCAGGGGCACCACGCCCTGCAGCAGATTGCGCTGGGCCTCCTGGCCCTCGCCGCCCATGCCGAGGCGCCAGAGAGCCACGCCCACGGCCACCCCGGTCAGCAGGGTGACGACGGGGACGAGCCAGATCGTGGCGCGGGGGCGCGCCGAGCCCTCGGGGGCCGCGGGCGCCGGCTGGCTCGCGGCGCCGATCAGGCGACCGATCACCCAGGCCGCCAGCAGGTTGCCGGGGAGGGACATATGGACCACCAGCCAGGGCATCTTCTCGCCGGCCCACGAGAAGATGATCACCGCCGTCCAGAACCAGAAGACCGCCAGGAGCGGGTAGAGCTCCCAGGGCTTAAAAGAAGGCTGAAGGCTGAAGGATGAAGGCTGAGGGTCGTTCGATAGGTCTGGAGCCAGAGGCGGCGCCTCGGAGCTGACGAGCTGGACGGTCTCGGCCGGGGCTGCATCAGCGGGGGGGTCGAGCTCTGACGGCGCGGCCATCTCGGCGGCGGCGGGCTGCGCACCCAGGGTTCTGGCCCTGCGCCGATCCTCGACGAAGCGCTGCACGACCGCGACGACCATCGCCGCCACTGTGCCGACGGCGGCCAGCACCGCGATCGGGTCATAGAGCGGCAGCTGCATCAGGTAGTAGTACCAGGGCTGATCGCCGCGGGCATACTCCTGCTGGCTGCCGAGCCAGTAGGCCAGGCCGGCGTAGAAGCCGGTGAGGGCGCCGGGCATATAGGCGAAGAACGAGGAGTAGAGCGTCACATAGATGCCGAGCAGGATGGCGAGGGCCACCCAGAGCGTCGAGCGCCGCTCGGTCCACAGCTCGCGCAGGCGCGGCGTGAGCACCGGCGTGGGGTCCCAGAGGCGCTGGCAGAGCCAGGCCAGCAAGAAGGCCGAGGCGACGAGGAAGGCCTTCTCGCCGAAATAGAGCCCCTGGCCGACCGGGATGCGCGGGTTGAAGACCATCAGGGCGAGGCAGACGGCCATCACCGCGGGCAGGGCGATATTCAGATAGCGCGCGAAGCGGCTCTCGGCCAGCAGGCGCATCAGCACGAAGACGCCGAAGATAAAGAACAGAATATAGTAGAGCTCGTGGGTCGCGATGGCGAGGGCCACCGCCGCCGCGGTGAGGTAGAGCCAGCGGGCGCGCCCGGTGTCGATCCAGCGCAGGGCGCCGATGAACATCCACAGCTCCCACAGCACCATGAGCCCATCGTGGCGGGCGAAGCGCGTATAGTAGAGCAGAGGCGGGGTGAAGGCCAGCAGCACGGCGGCGGCGAGGGCGCCGCCCCTGCCGACATAGGGTCTGAGCCACCAGGTCGAGGCGACCATCAGGATGCCGGCCACGGCCATGGGCAGGCGGGCCTGGGCGTCGCCGTCGCCGAAGAGGAAGTAGGACAGGGCGGTCAGGTAGTAGAGGCTCGGGCCGTGGTAGACCGGGTCGTAGCAGTAGGTGGGCGCGGTGACCCCGCCGCGGGGCTTGCCCTCGGCGTCGAGGCCGCTCCAGCAGTTGAAACCGCCCGCGCCGGTGTAGAGGCGCCAACTCGACCAGGCGTGGATGCTCTCGTCGTGGTGCAGGGCCATGCGGTCGAGGGCCCAGAGGTGCGCGACGACGCTCAGGATGATGATCAGCGTGTAGGCCGCTACCTCCCAGCCGACCCGCGAGAGGTCGACGTTGCGGGCGAGGAGCGCCGGGCGCTGCGGCTGATCGATTGTGTCTACTACCATGTCATATCTCGCTGGGGCGGAGCATGCTGCGCCCTCACTAAGGGTCGTGGCCGGCGGTCAGGGCGCCTCGCCCCGCAGGTCGCCGCCGAGGCCGATGCCGATCTGGTCGGCCAGCTCGGGGCGGACGGCGATCACGAAGTCGGTCGAGCCGAGGGCGTGGCTCGGGTCGCGGAACAGCAGGAAGCGCCACCAGCGCTCGCCCACGCCCCGGTCGAAGGGGTTGCGCAGCAACTGGCCGAGCAGCGAGGCCTCCTCGAGGGGGACCTCGCGCCAGCCGGGGCCGAGCCGATAGACCTGGTCCTCGGGGAACCACCAGCGCAGCGGGTAGCGCTGGATGACGAAGCCGTCGAGCAGCTCGCGGTTCTGGGGGTTGCGGTCGAGGTTCTCTTGCAGCATAAAGACGGCCATGACCTCGGGCCCGGGCGGGCCGGCGAGGTCGCCGCTGTTGCGCGTAGCGTTCTTGAAGTCGCGCAGGTACCAGCTCCAGACCGTCTCGTTATCGTAGATGATGGGCATCTCGAGGCCGCGGCCGCGCTTGATCGAGGCCTCCTCGATCCGGTCGACGACCCGCAGCACATCGGGCGAGGTCTGGGTATAGACCAGCGACTCGACCGGCACATCGCCGTTGATGAAGGCGAGCCGGAACGAGGCCCGGGCGGTGTAGAGCCCGATCGCGACCGCCAGGCAGGCCGCCAGCAGCGCCGCGGCCGCGCGCCAGCCCCAGCGCAGGCCCGCGCCGGCGGTGAGCAGGCCGAGCAGCGCGATGGTCGCCACGGGCACCACCCAGGGCGCGAGGACCGAGGTGGCCCCGAAGCCGACGATCGCCGTCATCAGCACATAGCTCAGCCCGACGATGGCCGCGAAGAGGCAGCCGAAGATCACCCAGGCCGAACCCTGGACGAGGCTGCCCGGGCCCATGCCGAGGGGGCGCAGCCAGGGCTGAGGGGCCTCGGGGTCGGGCTCGCGCGCCCTGAGCGCGGCCAACTGGGCGGCGCCGCCCAGGATCACCCGCTGGGCCGCCCAGGCCGAGAGCAGCGTGAGGGGCAGGGTGATGTGGATGGTCAGCCAGGGCATCTTCTCGCCGGCCCAGGTGTAGATGCCGAGGGCAGCGACGGCCCACCAGGCGAGCAGCAGGATCGGGAAGGTGGCCTGGCGTCGCCGCAGGTCGTAGGCGACCAGGCCCAGGCCTACGGCGCCGAAGATCAGCAGCAGGGGCTCGTAGACGAACAGCTGGAACAGATAGTAGTGCCCGGGCTGGCCGCCGCGCTGCACATTATGCTGGGCCAGCCAGTAGAGCAACGAGCCGGCCACGCCGCTGATCGCCCCCAGCAGGTTGGTGAAGAAGGCGGTGAAGAAGACGACGTAGATGCTCAGGAAGAGGGCCAGAGCGATCTTCCAGCGCCCGCCCTCGCCGAGGCTGGCGAAGATCTCGGCGGCGGGATCCCCGCGCTCGCGGGCCTCTTCCCACGGGGTGCGCCCGTCGGGGCCAGGGCGCCGCCAGATCAGGTAGGCCAGGGCCCCGACCGTCGCGCCGATCAGGCCGATGGCCAGCAGCACGGCCGGGTGGGCGAAGAAGCGCATCAGGTCGCGCAGGTAGATCGCCAGATTAGTGAAGAGCCCGCGGCCGCCGTCGTCGTCGGCCCGGTTGCGCACCAGCAGGGCATAGCCGTTGTCCTCGGTGGCCAGGGGGGGCCAGCCGAAGAGGCCGGGGCGCTCGACCTGCATCTGCCCCGTGGCGGGGTCGACGATGGCGTGGTGGGCGCCGTCGACCTTGGCCTCGCCCGGCAAGACGAAGATCAGCGCGGCTACGGCGACGCCGAGGCCGGCGACCAGCAACAGGCCGGGCCGAAAGACCCGCCAGAGGAAGCCGGCGGCCAGGGGCGCGGCCATGATCAGCAGGAAGAGGTAGCTCGTCTCCTGGTTGACCAGCATCAGCGCGAAGGCGGCGACGCCGACCAGCAGCCAGGCGGGGCGCCTGCTCGAGCCGTAGCGCACGATCGCGGCGAAGACCAGGGCCTCGCAGAGCACCGAGTAGATATCGTGCCGGAAGAAGCGCCCGACATAGAGCGCCACCGGCGAGATCAGCAGATAGACCGCGGCCATCAGGGCGGCGGGGCGGCCGAGCTCGCGCCGCACCAGGTAGGGCGTGAGGGTGAGGGCCGTGCCCGCCAGGGCCGGCATGAGCCGGGCCGTGGTGTCGCCGTCGCCGAAGAGGAAGTAGCCGAGGGCCCCGAGGTAGTAGAGCAGGGGGCCGTGCAGCAGCGGGTCGTGGATGTAGCCGCGCCCGACGTAGAGGTACCACGAGTAAGCCGCGTGCAGGGTCTCGTCGTGGTGCAGGGCCCGACCGCCGAGACCCCAGAGGTGGAGGAACAGCGAAGCCACGCCGAGGGCGAGGTAGGCTAACTGCTCGACCGTGAGCGACCAGGGCCGGTCGCGCAGGGCCGGCTCGTCGGCGGCTATGGGCCGCGGCAGATCAAGGGTGGACATCGCACCTCAGGGCGCGCCGTGGCGCGGGAAGCTTCCAGTATCCCCGGCATTTTACACGAGAGAGGGGGCCGCTCGCAAGCCGGGGCGGTGTCCCTACTCTAACGCGAGCGCGGGGCCAATTCCCCTACGCAGGCTCAAGGGTCAGCGTATCGACGGTGTGCCGCGCCACCGCCTCGGGCGACCAGAGCAGCGGGAAGTAGCCGCCGGCGCGCCACGCCCCGGCCATGTCGGCGTAGTGGCTGCTGGTGGGGTGACCGCTCTGGCCGGCGGGCAGAATGATCCGCGCCGCGTCCCAGTCGCCCGGGTCGATAATCTGGCGGTACGAGGGGCCATTGTAGCGCGGGCCCGCCACGGGGTCGCGGGGGATGTAGTGGTGGTTGACCGTGTCGATGTCGCCGCCCATGGGCCACGGCCCGCGGTTGAAGAGCGGCGCCAGGGCCGCCACGCCGCCGAGGGGGTGGCGCAGGGTCAGGCTGTGGACCTTGCCGTACGCCCAGCGGGCCGGGTCGGACCCCTGGCGCTCGCGCAGCTCGCCCACGGCCCGCCCCAGAGCCTCGCGCAACACATCGGCCCAGGTGCGCCCGCCCCGCAGCCAGGGGTCGGGGCGCTCGGGCGGCGCCGCCGCCGCG
This sequence comes from uncultured Oscillochloris sp., assembly GCA_964555675.1. Lineage (GTDB taxonomy): Bacteria > Chloroflexota > Chloroflexia > Chloroflexales > Chloroflexaceae > CAIWXH01. Next base: position 12,163 of record CAZKTU010000012.1, on the reverse strand, counting down.
ATGCGGGCCAGCACCTCGGGCAGGGCCCGGTCGACGTAGATGTTCGCCGGCGTCCCGCCGAAGGCGCCCACGGCGGCCTGGGCCCCGAACAGCCCCCCCAGCTCGGCGTAGGTCACCCGCAAGAGGTGGTGGCGCAGGGCGTCGTAGACGGCGGCGGCCGCACTATCGGCCGTGACCTCGCCGTCCCAGGCCGCCAGCAGGTCGCGGGCGGCCCGCTCAACGGGGTCTGCGACACTCAGGTCGGCCAGCAGGCGCGCCAGCCGCAGGCCGGGCAGCGAGCGCACGTCGTTCTGGATGCGGGCGAAGCTGCGGGCGTCGTGAAGCGGCGTCGCCGCCAGCAGCTCGACGATGCGGTCGGCCCTGAAGGGGTTGGCGTACTCGCCGTGGATCGTGGCGTGGAGCGGGTGGCCTGGCCCGATGATGCGGTTATTGGCGGTGACCAGGGCCGCGGCGGGCGGGTCGAGGCTCGCCGGCAGCTCGGCGGCGGGGATGAAGCCCGTCCACTCATACTCGCCGTCCCAGCCCGGCACCGGCAGCTGGCCGTCGCCTCTGGCGCGCACGGGCAGCTTGGCGCCGAGGGCGTAGCCGATATGGCCCTCCACATCGGCGTAGACGAAGTTCTGGGGCGCCACGTCCCAGTCTTCGAGGGCCGACCTGAACGAGGCCCAGTCGTGGGCGCGATTGAGGCGCAGCACCGCCCGCACCGAGGCGGGCGTCGGGTCGAGGGCCGTCCAGCGCAAGGCCAGGGCCGTATGCTCGCCCGGGTTGGCATCCTGGCGCGGGCCGCGCAAGGCCGAGTCTACGGGGCCGCTGACCTCGTCGATCAGCGGGCCGTGGTGGGTCAGGCGCACGTCGAGGAGCGTGACCTCTTTCTGGCCCTTGACCACAATCTCCTCGCGCACCGTCTCGACCTCGCGCCACTCGCCGCGCCAGGCGTAGCGGTCGGGGTCCTCGGGGTGGAAGCGCTCGATATAAAGATCCTGGGTATCGGTCATGGCCGTGGTGACGCCCCAGGCGATCTGGCGGTTGTGGCCGATCACCACCCCGCACATGCCGGGGAAGGTCACGCCGGCGACGTGGTAGGAGCCGCCCTCGAGGTGGGCGGCGTACCAGATCCCGGGCAGGCCGAGGCCCAGGTGGGGGTCGTTGGCGAGGAGCGGCCGGCCGTTGGCGCTGCGGCTGCCCGCCACGACCCAGGCGTTCGAGCCCTGGGGGCCGCCTGTATCGCCGGTGAAGCGCCCCGCCTCCTCGGCGAGGCGCAGGGCCTCGTCGCCCAGCTGGGGAGTATAGGCGACGCCGCTGGGCACGGCGATCGCGGCCTCGTCGGGGTAGCGGGGGGTGATCGCCTGCGCCCGCTCGGCGCCCAGGGCCGCCACCAGGTGCGCGTTGAACAGCTCGCTCGTCCAATTCGACGAGAGGTTGAGGGCCATGACCTTGGGCCAGACCAGGATGTCGGCAACCTCCCAGGGCTGGGGCTGCAGGCCCAGGACGGTGAACTCGAGCGGCAGGCGCCCGCGCTGGGCCTCGAGGCCGGCGTTGATCCCGCGCACATAGGCCGCGACAATCGCCCTGGTCTCGTCGTCGAGCAGCTCGGCCTCGCGGCGGGCGATGCGCGAGAAGCCCAGGGTGCGGATAAACTGGTCGGAGCTGAGGGCGATCGGCCCGAAGATCTCGGCCAGGCGCCCGTGGCCGGTGCGGCGGTTCAGCTCCAGCTGCCAGAGGCGGTCCTGGGCGTGGACATAGCCGAGGGCGGCGAACAGGTCGGCGTCGCTCGCGGCGTAGATATGGGGCACGCCCCAGCGGTCGCGGTGTACCGTGGCCTGAGCGGCGAGCCCGCTGAGCGGGAGGCGCCCCGCTGTGCGCGGCAGCGGCCGGCGCAGGGCGGCCATTGCGCCCACCCCGGCGGCCCCGGCGGCCAGGCCGAGCGTCACCCCGAAGGCGCGGGCGATCCGAGAGAAATCGAACATCGACGGCACCTTTCTCGTTCCAGATTTCGACTATTGTGGGCCCGGTTCCGTTCGCTGTCAACACGGGCGAACGGCTGCCGGTATTAAGCCGTATAATTGACGTATGAGCGCCGAGACATGATGCCGTTCTAACCCTGGTCCCCCTATGACCAAGTTTCCACTTCCGCCGGCCCTGGCCGCCGACCTGCAGCACGTCGAACAGATCGTGCTCGAGCGCACCCGCTCGCGGGCGGCGGTGATCAGCGTGGCGGGGTCGCGCCTCTTCTCTGGCGGGTCATCCTGGCTACGGGCCTCGCTCGTCCTGATGGCCGCCCAGACGGGGGCCTATCAGCGCGACCGCGTCGCCCACGCCGCCTCGGCGGTCGAGCTGATCTACGCCGCCACCCAGACCCACAACGAGCTGATCGACGAGGGCGAGCGCCGCCGCGGGGCGACCCGCTCGGGCGAGTGGGGCCACGGGGTGGCCCTGATGGTGGGCGACTACCTCTTCGCGCTTTCCTCGAGCGAGATGGCCCTCAGCCCCGACGCCCGCGTGATCGGCTACTACTCCCACGCGGTGCAGCGCATCACCGAAGAGACCCTGACCACGCCCCCGTCCCTCGCCCCTCTCGAAGAGGCCCGCACGCGCCACCTCGAGCGCATCGGCGGCACGGCGGCGGCCCTCTACGCGGCGGCCTGCAAGGCGGGCGGGGCCTGCGGCGGCGCCCCCGCCGAGCAGATCGAGGCCCTGGGCCGCTTCGGCTACGACCTGGGGATGGCCCTGCAGCTCGGCGATGAGGCCAACGACTTCGCCGCCCGCGCCGCCGATCCCGCCGCGGCCCCCGGCGCGAGCCTGCGGGCCGGCGCGATCACCCTGCCCCTGATCTTCGCGGCCGCCTACGCCGACGAGGCCGGCCTGAGGACGGCCCTCGACGGCGGCGACGCAGCGGCCCAGGCCCAGGCTGTCGCCGAGGTGCGCCGCCACGGCCTCGGCCCCACCCGCGCCGAGGTGGCCCGCCTGGCCGCGCAGGCCCGCGTAGCCCTGGCCGGGGTCCCCCCCGGCGAGGCCCGCGAGGCCCTGGCCCGTGTGGCCGACTACGCCGTCGCGCGCCTCATCTGAGCGATCTCTCACCAGGATCTCACCCCGGGCCGCAACCCTGGGCCCGTGAGATTCGTTAAACTGGTGAGAGCGCGGGAAACAGGGAGGAGCCTATGCTGATGGGTAAGAATAGTCTCGGTATGTGGGGCCTGGTGCGACGGGTGGCCGGCCTCTTCTGCCTCGTTATCTGGGCCCTCGGGGCGATCCTGCCGATCATCCCGGGCTGGCCGGCCCTCATCCTCGCCATCGCCCTCCTGGGTCGGCGCGATCGCACCCTGCGCCTGCTGCACCTCTACGGCCGGCGCGCCCTGCGCTGGCTGCGCCTGCACCCCGCCCCCCAGATCCGCCCGTTCGGCATCTGGCTCTCCGAGCGCTACGTGGTCGCCCGCCGCGCGATCACCCCCGGCATCATCGCCGCCGAGCGCACCTTCGGCGCCTAATCCACAAACAGCCGGGCTGTTAGGCCATGGGAGGGCTTCGCCCTCCCCGAAACCCCGCCCCGCAAGCCCAACCGGGCGGGACCGGTTTGATCTGGAGGGCCAGGCCCTTCTATTGATCGCTCAGCCCTCGGGGCGGGTCGCCAACTGGTGCCGGTGGAGGCGCGCGTAGGCCCCGCCGCGGGCGAGCAGGGCCGCGTGGCTGCCGTCCTCGACGATCTGGCCGCGCTGCATCACAATGATCCGGTCGGCCCGGCGCACGGTGCTGAGGCGATGGGCGATCACCACGCTGGTGCGCTCGCGCAGGATGCGGTCGAGGGCCTCCTGGATCAGGGCCTCGGTGGCCGTGTCGATGCTGCTGGTGGCCTCGTCGAGCACCAGCACGCCCTCGGGGCTCAGGGCCAGGGCGCGGGCCAGGGCCAGGAGCTGCCGCTGGCCCACCGAGAGATTGGCCCCGCCGGGCAGCACCTCGTAGTCATAGCCGCCCGGCAGGCGCTCGATGAAGCGATCGGCATTGGCGGCCCGCGCGGCGCGGCGCAGTTCATCTTCGCTAATATCGTCCCGATAGAGGCGGATATTCTTCGCGATGCTCCCCGCCAGGCAGACCGGGTCCTGGGGCACCACGGCCACGGCCCGCCGCAGGTCGGCTAGTGCCATGCGCCTGATGTCCACCCCGTCGAGCAGCACGGCCCCGCCCTGGGGATCGTAGAAGCGCGCCAGCAGGCCCACGAGCGACGACTTGCCGGCCCCGGTCGCGCCCACGACCGCCACGCTCTGCCCGGGCGCGATGCGCAGCGAGACGCCCCGCAGCACCGGCTCGCCCGGCAGGTACTCGAAGCTCACCTCGCGGAACTCGACGGCGCCGCGCAGCCTGGGCAGGCGCGCGGGCTGGGCCGGCTCGCCGATCTCGGGCACGGCCACCAGGGTCCGCTGCACGCGCTCGGCCGCGCCCAGGCCGATCTGCACCGCGTTATACTGCTCCGAGAGGCGCAGAATGGGCTGGAAGGCCCGCTCGGCGTACTGCACGAAGGCCACCAGGGTGCCCAGGGTCGCCCAGCCCGCCAGCACCCCCTGCCCGCCGCCGTAGAGCAGCAGGGCCATGCCCAAGGCGGCCAGGACCTCGAGCACCGAGAGGAAGAGCGCCGAGTGGTAGCGCAAGGTGACCAGGGCCCGCCTGTAGGTCTTGTTGAAGCCGTCGAACTCGGTGGCGCTCTGGCCCTGGCGCCCGAAGAGCTGTACGACCAGCATGCCCTGGAGCTGCTCGTTCATGAAGCTGGTGGTCTTGGCCAGGGCGGTGCGCTCGCCGCTCGACGAGCGCCTGATGCGCCGCCGGAAGTAGCGCGTGACCAGGGCCAGCACGGGCAGCACCGCCAGGGCGAGCAGCGCGAGGCGCCAGTTGGTGGCGAACATCACGGCCACGATCGCGAACAGGGTCAGGCTCTCGCTGAGGATGATCACCACGCTCGAGGCGAGCAGGGCGTTGAGCGAGTCGATATCGCCGGTGACGCGGCCGACCAGGTCGCCCACCGGGTGGCGGGCGAAGAAGCCCTGCCCCTGGCGCAGCATATGCTCGAGCAGGCGCACCCGCAGGTCGGCCAGGGCCCGCTGCCCCGCGATCTGCAGCAGGTAGACCTGGCCGATCGTAAGGGCGAAGACGGCCAGGGCCACGCCGACGTAGGTCAGGGCGAGGGGCCATAGCCCCTCGGGCCGACCCGCGGCGACCGGGCCGTCGATGGCCTGCTGGAGCAGGTAGGGCGGCACGACGTTCAGGGCCGCCCCCGCCCCCAGCAGCACACCCGCGGCCGCCAGCCAGCGCCAGTGGGGCGCCATCGTCGAGGCCAGCAGCCAGAGCAGGGCGGCGTCCTGGCCCGCGGGGTCAGAGCGCTCGGCGGCGGCGGCGGCGCCCCGCCCCTGATCACGCGTCGTCATCGCCGACCTCCTCCTCAGCCTGGGTCAGCTCGCGGCGGTACATCGCCGCGTAGCGCCCGTCGAGGGCCAGCAGCTCGGCGTGGACGCCCCGTTCGACGATGCGGCCCTCCTCGAGCACGATAATCTGCTCGGCGTCGCGCACCGAGGCCAGGCGCTGGCTGACCACCACACGGGTACGCGGCGCGTCGTCTGCGGCCAGGGCCGCGAGGATCTCTGAGGCGGTGCCCGGATCGACGCTGCTGAGGGCGTCGTCGAGCAGCAGCACCTGGGGGTCGCGCACGAGGGCCCGCGCGATCGCGGCCCGCTGGCGCTGCCCGCCCGAGAGGGTCGCCCCGCGCTCGCCGACCACGGTGGCCAGGCCCTCGGGCAGCTGGGGCAGGTCGTTGACCAGGCGCGAGGCCTCCATCGCCGCCCGCACCCGCTCGTCGGGCAGCCCTGGCGCGCCCAGGGTGATATTGTCGCGCAGACTCATGCTGAAGAGCAGCGTCTCCTGAGGGACATAGGCCAGGGCCCGGCGCAGCGACTCGAGCCGCAGCTCGCGCAGGTCGTGGCCGTCGAGCAGCACGCGCCCGGCGTCGGGGTCGCGCACCCGGGCGATCAGGCTCAGCAGCGTGCTCTTGCCGGCGCCCGTGGCCCCCACGACCCCCAGGGTCGTGCCCGCGGGCACATCGAAGGTGATGTCGCGCAGGGCCCAGTGGTCCTCATAGCGCACCCCGACACCCTCGAAGCTGATCCGCCCGCGCACCGGGAGGCTGACCGCGTCGGGCGCGTCGGCCACACGGGGGCGGCGGCGCAGCACCTCGCCGATGCGGCCCGCCGCGGCACTGCCCTGCTGCAGCCGCTCGAAGGCCCCGCTGAGGTTCTGGGCCGCGCCGTTGAGCAGGCTCAGGTAGACGATGAACTGCACATAGTCGCCCAGGGTGATCCGGCCGCCGATCACGAACGCGCCGCCGACCCCGAGGACCACGGCCGCGGCCAGGCGCACCACCAGGGCGGGCAGGCCAGAGACCAGGGCCGAGCGCAGCGCGAAGGCGACGGCGTGCCCCGCGTAGTCCTGGTTCGTCTCGCGAAAGGCCGCCACGGCGGCCGCCTCCTGGCCATAGGCCGAGACCATGCGCGCCGCGCTCAGGTGCTCCTGGCTGAAGGCCGAGAGCCGGGCCATCTGCTGCTGGACGCGGTCGAACGAGCGCTCGACGCCGGGGCCCATGCCGAACTGCACCGCCAGGCTCAGGAGCAGCAGCACGAGCACGACGGCGGCCAGAGGCGGGCTGGTGACGGCCATGAGGGCGCAGCCGATAGCGAGCAGGAAGAGGGCGTGGATCGACATCTGGAAGCCGGCCGAGTAGAAGCGCCAGATGTAGATGAAGTCCGAGGTGGCCCGCGAGAGCAGGTCGCCCACGCCGAACTGCCGCAGGGTGGCCTGGTCGAAGGTCAGCAGGGTCTCGAAGAGATCCTGGCTCATGCGGTAGCTGACCCCGGCCGCGATCTCGCCGGTGAGCATGCGCAGCAGGTAGCGGAAGACGGCCACAGTGGCGGCGAGGCCGACCAGGCCCAGGGCGTAGAGGGCGAGGGTGCGCTGGTCGATCCCCGCGAGCAGGGCGTCGACGGCGCGCCCCAGCAGGGCCGGCGAGAAGGCGCTCGCCGAGGCGCCGATGACAGCGTAGAGGGTCCCCCGCAGCAGCGCCGCCCTGTATGGGCCCATGTAGGGTAGGAGAAACCGGAGCCCGGTACGATACATGCCAGCTATGATAGCACACCGTACCTGCCCTGATCGTCGGCACAGGATGCCAGCCAGACGTTGCCTCAGCCCAGATCACCAGGAGATCGTGATCTCGGCGTCCCCGCCGCTGACGGGCACGGCGACATAGGGCGTCTCGCCGGCCTGGTCGAGCTGGGTCGGCACCTGGGCCCCGTCGAGAGTGACCGTCAGAGGTTGCTTCGCGACCTCCTTCGGGATCAGGATGCGCACATACGCGCTCTCGGAGGTGCCGGTGAGGGTCAGGGCGAGTGAGCGCTCGCCGCGCCGCCAGTGGTAGGCCACGTAGCCGTCCGAGGCCCCGTAGCGAGCCACGGCGCGCACATCGCTGAAGGCCGGGTCGGCCGCCCAACGCGGGGCGAGGAAGAGATCTTCGAAGCGGCTGGCCCGATCGTTGAAGCCGGCGGCCCCCTCGAGCAGCGCGCCGATCATGGCCCCGGCGCCCCAGCCGTCGGTCGGGATGGTGTTGGGGCCCTGGATGCCCGGCCGGCCGTCGGGGTAGTACCAGAGGTAGGTGGCGGCCGTCAGCTCGGTCAGCCCGGCGTAGCGGCGCAGAATATCGAATCCGTAGGGCTCCATGCCGTAGCGGAAGGCGCCGCGGGCCAGCTCGCCGCCTACCAGGGGCATGATTCCGCCGTTGACATACTCGCCAGGGTTCTCGCCCTTGCCGCCGGCCATGCCGTAGCTGCCGGGCGGGAAGGGCGGGTCGATGCTGTACCACTCGGCGAAGGCCCGCCCGAAGTCGCGGCGTCCGAAGTACTCCTCGACAATGCGCTGGCCCTGGCGGTCGTCGAGCACGCCCCGGTTGAGGGCGTAGGTATTTGAGAGGCTGAGCTGGGCCAGGGGGTCGACCCCGGCGGGGGCGAAGTCAGGGTCCTCGGGCACGAAGTGGGTGTAGAAGCGGCCGTTCCAGCTGAGCTCGTTGAGGCGGCGCATAAGCGCCTTGCCCTGGTCGCGCCAGCCCTGGGCGCGGGCGGGGTCGCCGACGCGCTCCTCGGCGCGGGCCATCAGCTCGAGGGCCTGGGCGACGCCGGTGTTATCGCCGTGGAAGGTGCCCCAGATCGTATCGTCCTCGATCCAGTGGCGCGGGGCGGGCTTGCCATCGGGGCTGATGGTGGTGGGCCCGTAGGCGAAGTCCCACATATCGATCGTATAGGGGCGACGCACGAGGCCGCGCTCGGCGTCCCAGCGCAGCGGGTCGCTGGTGATATAGGTGAGGGCGCGGCGCATCGCGTCGAGGTTCGAGCGCAGCCACTCGTCATCGCCGCTCATCTGCCAGGCCTCGTAGACGCCCTGCACGAAGAGGAACTCGAGGTCGCTCTCGGTCTCTTTGCGGAAGGCCGTCACGAAGCGCTCGGGGAAGTCGATCACATCGGGGAAGCTGCCGTCGGGCAGCTGGGCGGCGCGGAAGGCGTCGAGCAGGCTGGTGACATCAGTTTCGAAGTAGCGGAAGCCGCGGCCCTGGTAGACATGGTCGCGCAGCCAGAGCAGCGGGTTATCGGGCGAACGATAGCCGCGCACCGGCGCGCCATTCAGTTCGTAGCTGACCACGTCGCGCTCCATGAAGCCGCGCAGCCGCGGGTAGAGCGCGTCGAGGGCGGGGTCGCCCGTGCGCAGCTCGGTGGCCGCGTCGAGGGTGAAGAGGGCGCTGCGGACGCCGGCGATCTGGCCGTCGAGCACGGCGATCGCCCACTGGGGGCCTAGACGGCCGCGGGGCAGCACCTCGGCCTGGCCCTGGCCGCCCGCCACGTCGAGGGCCACTACCCCGACGGGGCTCATGGCCGCGTCGTAGAGGCGCAGCTCGGCGGGGCCGCTATAGCCCGGGACGCGCAGGCTCACGGCCAGGGGCGCGAGAGGGGCGGCCACGGCGTCGTGGGCGTCGCGCACCTGCAGCGAGGCCCGCCAGGGCGAGGCGGGCAAGGCCAGCAGGTCGGCGGGGTAGGCGGACTGCCAACCCTCGGCCAGGGGCTCGGCCACGGCGCTGTCGGCGTCGATGGCGACAATCTGGTGGCGCGCGAAGCGCTGCACCTGGTAGTCGTCGACCCAGAGCGGCGCGGTCAGCGGCGCGCCGAGGGCCTCGCCCCCGGCGGTGCGCCAGGCCGCGAGGAAGGGCTCGACCAGGCCGTGGGGCCCGGGTACGGGCGAGCCGGGCGGCGTACCGGGTGCGCCGACAGGGGCGCACGCCACCAGGGCAGCGAGGAGTGACACAACTAGGAGAAGGCGGCTCTTCATGAGAGCCGATTATAGCAGGGTCGCGAGCATTGACTACAATCGGGCTTTGCGACCGAACCCCATTATGAAGACCAAGGAAATAGGGAGCGTTTCAGGTTGAAGCGCGGCTCGGTACGGCCCTGACATCCTAATGCTGCGCCTGCGGCAGAACTCGCCGCAGACGCGAACGACCCGTGATAGAGCCACGCAAGTGACGACGCAAGCGAAGAGAACGGCCCAATTCGGGCAGACTGAGGCCCAGACGCTTGAGCAGGCGATGGACGTGCGACGGATGGTAGCGCACCTGAAATGCACGCTCGACAAGCTCAACAACACGCTGGTTGGTCCATCGGTCGCCGCTCAGAGCATACTCCTTGGGGCTACATCGCAGCATTGCAGCGAGCTGCCGCAGTTGCGTCTGACTCAGTCGCGGTGGAGGACCGCCGCCGACGCGTCGACGCAGCGATGCGACCCCACCTTCGCGGGCACGTTTCAGCCACTGGCTGACTGCGCCGGGCGTCACATTGAGAGCCGCCGCAATATCGCGCTGCTTCCAGCCCATCTGGCTCAACTCCCAGGCCCGCAACCGGCGCCACTCCTGCCAGTCGCCTTCTTCAGACAAATGCTCGCCCATGATGAACGCTGCCGCCCCTCTGCGCCAATACTGCCCGAGATACCGCTTTCCCGCATTTCAGGCGGGCGCACAGTATACCAGGGGCAGGTTGTTCAAGGGGTTACGGACGCGTTTAGGGCGGCTGACAAAGCGCTAACAGAATGGCGGGCGAAACCTTAGCGCAACCTCAGCACAATCTGGCCAGGGTTGTGGCTGTAATGATTTCTTCATCTTCAATCTTACCAATCTGCGTAATACTACTAACACACGTCTCCTAACTAGCTAAAGTTACTACCGGGCTTTAACTAAGATCCGAAAGTGTAAATTGAGCGTTAAACTTTACCAAGTTGCGCTCAATATTTCCGGAACCCTCGCCGCCTGGCGCTCGTACTATTAGTAGAAAAGCGGTTGTGGCTTCCCCCGACAGCTGACCGCTGGACTCACCCCTTCCGGATTCGATCGCCATTCGTCCGTTTGGTCACCCGGCCAGCATGGCCCAGGGCAAGCTTTGCTATTCCTTATGTACCGTTACGAGGAGTACAGGATGGAAGCGCAGCGCCCCGTAGAACCATTCATTCCCGTTACCCACTCCGCCGGGAGCGCTGAGACTGCCGCGAGTGCAGCCCAGCCCCCTCTCGCCTTACATTCCACTTCCGAGCCCATCATAATTGCCTCGGGGCAAACGGCGAGCACTGGCGCGAGCACTGCATCGGCAGAGGCACTCCACAGCAATCAGCAAGGGCAAACACAGGCGGCGATTGGCAAGCGCTGCAGCTTTCCCCACCGTCTATTTACCGCGCTGTTTGTGATTTCCGTCGCTTTGAACTGGTGGTTGTATGGCGTCGGCATCTACAACGCCGTGCGCTGCGGCGCTGCTACCGTTATGCAAAGCCAGCCAGCGCAGCCAGGAGCTCTAGCGGCTAACGGAAGCATACCCTTCTTCCCAATCCATGTCCCGCTCACCGTCATTCTCTGGCCGCTCATCCCACTTTGGGAAATCGTCACCGACTTGGTCACCCCTGATCAGGCAGCTGTACCGCCCGCAACCGAGGCGCTTTCGCCCACGGCAGAGCCAACCCAAACGCCGACAGCGCCTACTCTGCGACCCACGTCACCGAGCACTACTCCAAGCACACCAGCCTTCGAGCTATTCGAAACGCCTTTGGCCACGACGAGCTCGCCTGAGCCTCAGGAGACAACGCAAGTTCGCACGCCGACAACAGCTGCGCCCCAAGCCTCAACTACTATTCCGACTTCACGCCCCGAGGCTACGGCGACTACGGTAGCCCAACTACCCTCACAGAGCCCGGTTGCTACCGCAAGTGTTGCGCCGACCGGAGCGACCCGCGAGAGCACTCCGACAGTGGCGCCAACCTCCTCACCGGTGAATACTGCGGTGATCGGCACGCCGATTACTAAGCCCGGCAACCCCGAAGACGAGCCGGAAACCCGCACTCCGCTGCCCCAGCCTACCGCCGACGGCAGTCCGGAAGCGACACCAAGCAGCACTGCAACGTCTGCACCTACATCAACCTCTGGGCCGCCCGTCCTTCCCTCGGCTACGGCCACACCTGAGCCCAGCGCGACGGCGACAGCTACAACCAGTCCCAGCGCGACGTCGACGGCTACGCCTGCGCCAAGCAGCACGCCTACGGCCACAGTGCAACCAAGCGCAACACCTACGGCTACGCCAGTTGGGCCCTGGACGGGCATCGAAGAGCCGCCCTACCTGGCCTGCCCCGCGGGCGAGCAGATTCTTCACACTGTCGAAGGGCACGAATCGCTGGTCCGCAATCAGGAGCCGCGCAGCCACGACTATCCCTTCACGCTGACCAGCCCCGCAAAGCTTCTGGTGATTACCTGGGTGATGGAAGGCCACCCCGAACAGGGCTGCGTGCCGGGCGGCAATTGCCAGGTTCAGCTCCACGAGGAGTTCACGGTGGCCATTGATGGAGTGATCTTCGGCGAATATTTCGACCAGGGCGACCAGCATGCCTGGCTGCTCGGCGGCCCATGGGAAACCACAGAGGTAAGCGCCCCCGGGACGCACGTTCTGCGCATGGCCCACAGCGGCCGCGGACAGGGCGCACAGTCGGTCGAGTACAACCTGACTCTTTGCGCAATTCCGGCCGCCACTGCGCCTGAGGTCTCTGTCACCCCCGAGCCCACCGG
>CAZKTU010000011.1:56028-57311 GCA_964555675.1 uncultured Oscillochloris sp. | reverse complement strand
ATCTTCCAGGCCAACGAGATCGCGATGCTGCCGCTCTATGCGATCGGCGTGTTCATCTCGTTCACGCTCTCGCAGTCGGGCATGGTGCGCCGCCACCTGCGCCTGCAGGAGGAGGGCTGGCGCCGCGGGGCGCTGATTAACGGGATTGGCACGCTGCTCACGGCGGTGGTGCTTGTCGTGCTGGCGGTCACCAAGTTCACCCACGGGGCCTGGGTGGTAATGGTGCTCATCCCGATCCTCGTGGTGCTGTTCCAGGTCATCCACAAGCACTACGCGCGCGTGGCCGAGCAGCTCTCGCTCACGACGGCGGCCAAACCCACGCCGGTCCGCCGCCTGACCGTAGTCGTGCTGGTCAGCGGCGTCCACAAGGGCGTGCTGCCGGCCCTCGAGCTGGGCAAGACCCTGGCCCCCGACAATGTGACCGCGGTCTACGTCAATCTCGACCCCGAGCACACCGAGCATATCAGCGCGCGTTGGGCTGAGTGGGGCTGCCAGCTGCCCCTGGTAGTCCTCGAGTCGCCCTACCGCTCGCTGATCACGCCCCTGATGAAGTATATCGACGAGATCGAGGGCCGCTACCACGACGACCAGGTGATGGTGATCCTGCCCGAGTTCATCCCCTCGCGCTGGTGGGAGCACCTGCTGCACAACCAGACCGGCCTATTGCTGCGCACGGCCCTGATGTTCCGCAAGGGCAAGACCGTGATCAGCGTGCCGTACAAGCTGGAGAAGTGAGGCTACGCGGCGGGGCGCAGCCGGCGCCCCGCTAGATCAGGGTCAGCGCGGCCCGCACCACGGCGCGGATACGCGGGCGGCCGATGCTCTTCAGGGCCCGTGGCAGCGGCATCCACTTCGCCTCGACGATGCCCTCGGCCTCTCCGGGGCGCAGCTCGCCTTGGGCGTTCCAGATCAAGTAGTAGACCACCGTCTTGCGGCGCGGGCGGCCGGCCTTCTGTATGGTGTAGACGCTCTGTGAGATCGCCTCGCCCACCTCGCCGCGCAGCCCGGTCTCCTCGTGCAGTTCGCGCAAGAGAGCGTCTTCGTCAGCCTCGCCGCGCTTGACGCGGCCCTTGGGCAGCGCCCACATCCCGCCCTGCTTCTTGATCAGCAATAGCTCGAGCCGGCCGGAGGGCGCTTCGCGTAAGGCGACCCCTCCAACAGCGCGAATCGCCATCGTTCGTCCTCCCAGAACCCGCCACGCTCTGGCGACGGTCAGAATATTCCCGTTCGTACAAGCTCTATGCCGTCGCGGCGCGGGCTGGTCTGCTACAATGCAGCCTATT